>NZ_QAJB01000204.1:0-3022 GCF_003061325.1 Microbacterium sp. HMWF026 | reverse complement strand
GATTGTCGGCGGGCACCGAACCGTCGGGGGCCACGCGCAGGATCTTGCCGCCGAGCGCCTCGGTGTCCTGCGCCGCCCCGGGATCCGAGGCGTCGCCCGCGGTGATGTAGAGCATGCCGTCGGGGCCGACGGCGATGCGACCGCCGTTGTGGATGTTCGCCGAGGGGATGCCGTCGATCACGGTCTGCGCCGACCCCAGGCGCAGCGCCCCCGGCGTCCCCTCGAGCGGCAGCCGCAGAACGCGGTTGTCGTTCGCGGTGGTCGCGTAGGCGTAGAGCCACCCGTCGCGGGCTGCGATGCCGAGCAGTCCGCCTTCGCCGCCCGGCGTCGCGCTCGGGATCTCGCCGACCACGCGCGTCCCGCCGTCGACGACCTCGAGGATCCGACCGGTGTCGCGCTCGCTCACCAACGCCGTCCCGTCGACGAAGGCCACCGACCACGGCGTCGTGAATCCCCCGGCCACCGGGGTCGGGGCGCCGAGCGCGGGCACGGGCGATGCGCCCGCCGGAACCCGCGGTGAGGCCGCTTCGGTCGGCCGCTCGGCGGCGCACCCCGTGACCACGAACACGGAGGCGATCACGACGCCGGCCGCACGAGAGCGGCGCCGCGGCGTCCGCAGGGATGTGGTGGCCATGGGTCCTCCTCGTCGTCGGTGACCCTCTGGCCTACCCGGTGCACCTGGACGCGAGGTGGGGATTGCCCGCCGCCCCGCGGTGCTCGCGGGTGGGGCGAGCGACGCGGGGCGGACGGGGAGCGGAACGCGGTCAGGCGACGACGCGCTCGGGCGCGGGCGCCTCGTCGTCGAACTCGACCTCGGGCGGACGGCGTCGGAAGCCGCGCGTGAGGACGGCGAGCCACACCAGGCCCACGCCGATCCAGACGAGCCCGACGGTCAGCGCCAATGCCGACAGGCTGAACCACAGCCACGCGGTCAGCGCGAACCCGAGGCCGGGGAGCACGCCGTACCTCAGGATCGCCGCACCCCCGCGGCGTCGCTCGTCGAGCAGGAAGTGCTTGATCACCGACAGGTTGACGAGCGAGAACGCCGCGAGGGCCCCGAAGCTGATGAGCGAGGCCACGGTGTTCAGATCGGCGAACAGCGCCGCCAGCGAGACCACGCCGACGAAGATCGCCGCGCCGATCGGCGTCTGGTATCGACGGCTCACCCGGGCGAAGAAACGCGGCAGCACACCGTCGCGTCCCATCGCGAACAGGATGCGCGACACGCTCGCCTGAGAGGCCAGTGCCGCGGCGATGCAGCCCGCGATGTAGGCGACCAGGAAGAACACCTCGAGCCACCGGCCGGCGGACAGCTCCATGATCTGGTTGGCCGCGGCATCCGGATTCTCGATGTCGGCCACCTCGGGGATCACCAGGGTCGAGACGTAGGCGATCACGGTGAAAATCAGACCGCCGATGATCGTGGTCAGCACGATCGCGCGGGGCACGGTGCGCGCGGCGTCGCGGGCCTCTTCGGACAGCGTCGAGATCGCGTCGAAGCCGAGGAACGACAGCGCCAGCATGGCGGCGCCCGCGAGCAGTCCGGGAAGGGTCAGACCGGCGTCGTAGAGCGGCTGCAGCAGCGACACCCCGGGATTGCGCAGCACGTGCAGCACCGCGCAGACGACGAAGACGGCGGCGAAGACGAGCTGCAGCCCCACGAGCACGAGGTTGGCGTTGCGCACGACCGTGATGCCGACGATGTTCAAGCCCGTGATCAGCAGGACGCCCGCCAGGGCGAAGACCCACGGCGGGATGCCGGGCAGCTGCGCGTTGAGGTAGATCCCCATCAGCACGTAGTTGATCAGCGGCAGCAGCAGGTAGTCGATCATCAGCGACCAGCCGGTGAGGAAGCCCACGTGACCGCCGAAGGCGCGGCGGGCGTAGGTGTAGGCGCTGCCGGCGCGCGGGAACGCCTTGACGAGCGCGGCGTAGCTGAACGCCGTGAAGAGCATCGCCACGAGCGTGACGAGGTACGCCGTCGGCACGTGGCCGCCGGTGGTGACGGCGACGAGGCCGTAGGTCGTGAACACGGTGAGGGGCACCATGTAGGCCAGGCCGAAGATGACGAGGGAGGGCACTCCCATGACTCGCCGCAGCGAGGTGTCGGTGGAGGTCACGCGCTTTCCTGTTCGGGTCGGACGGCGGCGAGCGCGCTGACCCGCGCCGCGAAGGTAGGGATGCCGCGCCGCCAGGTGCCCAGGATGCGGGCGTCGGTGATGCGGTCGGCCGGCGCGCGACGGATGTCGCGGTCGAGCCACACCAGATCGGCGGCCATACCGGGGCGGAGCGTTCCGCGTCGGTCCTGGTCGCCGGCCTGGAGGGCCACGCCGCTCGTGGCGGCGTCGATGGCTTCGGAGAGGGTGAGTCGTTCGTCGGGCTGCCACCCGCCGGCCGGCTGTCCGTCGGCGTCCTGACGGGTGACGGCGGTGCGCAGCCCGAGCAGCACGTCGGGTGAGGTGACGGGCCAATCGCTGCCGAAGCTCAGGCGGGCCCCCGCGTCGCGCGCGGCGCGCATGCGGTACTGCCGCTCGCGTGCGGGCCCGAGCCGCGGGAGGGTGAGCTCGGTCATGACCGCGTCGGCCACGGCCCACTGCGGCTGGAAGCAGAACGTGATGTCGAGGTCGGCCAGCCGCGGAAGATCGGCCGGGTCGACGACCTGCGCGTGCGCGATGGTCACGCGACGACCGCGGCGCAGGCTCTCGCGGATCGTCTCGGCCGCGTCGATGGCGGCACGCACGGCGGCGTCGCCGATCGCGTGCAGGTGCACGTCGAAGCCGGCGGCGTCGCACGCGGCCACCGCCGCGGCGAGCTGGTCGGGACGCCAGTTGGGCAGGCCGCGCGTGCGGGCGTCGTGATAGCACTCGAGCAGGTGCGCGGTGCGGTTCTCGAGGATGCCGTCGACGAAGAACTTCACGGTGCGGCAGGTCAGACCGGGCTCGCCCGACACCTCGTCCGCGGCGGCGCGCAGGTCGTCGAGCTGGGCGGGCCACCGGGCGGGGTCGGCGCGCAGGGCCAGGTC
>NZ_QAJB01000203.1:0-3083 GCF_003061325.1 Microbacterium sp. HMWF026 | reverse complement strand
GCTCCACCCGCATCCTCATGGTGAGCGCACGGGCCGACGAGGCCGAGCAACGCGCCGGACGAGAGGCCGGCGCCGACGACTACCTCACCAAGCCCTTCCGCCCGCGCGAGCTGCGGCAGCGCGTCGAGGAACTCGCGGCGCTTTCCGACTGACGGGCTCCGGGCACCGGCCTCCGCCGATCGCGCGCTCCGCGCGTCACCCGGCTCCGAGCGCCTGCTCCCCGGTCACGGCGGCGAGGCCCGCCGCTTCGTCCGCCCGCGCGGCGAGGGCGTGGGCGTCGTAGCCGTGGTCCGACGACAGCGCCAGGCCCACGCCCACGACCGGCACGACCGAGGCCCCCAGACGCGAGAAGTCCGAGTCGATGCGTTCGTGGAGGACGCGCACCACGCGGCCGACGTCGGTGGTGGGGGTGGTGGTGAACGCCACCGCCAGGCCGGCAGCATCCGTCTCTCCGACGAGCGACATCGTCGGGGCGTGACGACGTACCGAGATGCGGAGCTCTCGTGCGAAGCCCTCGGCGTCCTCCGGACTGAAGGCCATGGCCACGCGCTTGAGGTCGTCGACGCGGATGCCGACGACGCACATCTCTTCACCGGCGTTCTCGGCGCGACGGCAGACGATGGCGAGGGTGGCCTCGAACGACTCGCGCAGCAGGACGCCGTGCGCGTCGACCGACAGGCGTCGGATCTCGGACGTGCCGCGCAGAGCCGACTCGTTCGCCCGGAGCACCGACGTCACGACCACCGCCGCGATGACGAGGGTGGTGGTGAGGAAACCCGAGACGCGCGTGTCGAAAGCCGCGCGGAAGAGCTCGCTGTCGGGACCGGCCGCCACGAAGACCACCGTGCGAGCGATGAACCACACCGCCTCGACGGCGAGGATCGCGGTCAGGCCGCCGGCGCTCCACCGGCGCCCGATCGCCCCGCGGCGCGTCTCGAACGCCCCGAGGACCGCGAACAGGGCGTTGCCCAGGAAGAAAGGGACCGCCCCCGCCCAGTCGCCCCCGTCGGGCCCCGCGGCCAGGGCCGCGGCGATCGTCACGGCGACCACGGCGGCCATGACCCAGGACGCCCCGCGCACCGACCGACCGTTGAAGGCGACGCACCCCAGCCAGATGAAGCCGGTTGCAGCAACGAAGGCGCCGTTCCCGACGGCGACGGCGAAGAAGATGTCCGGGAGCAGGAGCCACGCCAGGTAGCAGACGGCCGAGAACGTGCCCGACAAGAAGGCGCTCGCCCACAGTCGCCCGGGGATCCCGTCCTTGAGCATCAGGGTGTCCAGCAGATACATCACGGTCGAGACCACGATGACGAGCGAGGTCAGGGCCTGCAGGGTCAGGACGTCCAGGTTCACGGGGTCTCCTTGGACTCGCGGGGCAGACGCACCGTGAACGTCGCCCCCTCGCCGGGTGCCGTCCGCACGGTGATCTCTCCCCCGTGGGCGCGCACGAGGTCGCGGCTGATGGCCAGCCCGAGTCCGCTCCCGTGGGTCGAGGACTTCCGCACGGCGTCACCGCGGAAGAACCTCTCGAACAGACGCGCCTGTTCGCTCGGGCTGATGCCGGGCCCGTCGTCGGCGACAGCGATGAGGACGGAGTGCACGTCGGTGGTCACGGTCACCTCGACGGCACCCCCGCGCGGGATGTACTTGACCGCGTTCGACAGCAGGTTGTCGACGACCTGGCGCAGACGGCGCGCGTCGACGAGGGCGCGCACCTCGTCGATGCCGGTCGTCTCGATGCGGATGCCGTGGTCCGCCGCACGCGGAGCCATCGACTCGATCGCGGCGCGGACGATGGCCGAGACGTCGGCGGGACGCAGCTCGAGGTCCACACCGATCCCCTCGCGCGAGGTGGACGAGACGGCGAGGATGTCCGCCACGAGCTCGAGCAGGCGCGAGGCGTTGCGCTCGGCGACGGCGAGCCGATCGCGGGTGCCATCGGCGATCGTGTCGTCGTCGAGGGCGAGCTCGAGGTAGCCGATGATCGAGGTCAGCGGCGTCCGCAGCTCGTGCGAGACGCTGGCGATGAGATCCTCACGCGCGCGCCGCGCCTGCTCCTCGACCGTGACGTCGCGCGAGACGACCACCCCTCCCGCCTCGCCGCTGTCGCTCGCGGGCAGGCGTCGCGCGGTGATGCTGAGAGCGCGGCGGTCCTCGCCCGGGGCCCCGTACCAGACGAGCTCGCCCTCGAAGACCTCGCCCGCGCGGGCGCGCGCGAGAGGCGACGCCTCGGGCGCGATCGCGGTCGATCCGTCGGCGGCGAAGACCGCCACCTCGGTGCCGAACGGGTCCGTCGCGTCGAGCAGGACGGCGTGCGCGGTGTTGGTCACCGCGAACTCCCCCGCCGGCGTGATGCGGGTGATGCCGAAGTCGACGGCATCCAGTACCTCGGTCACCAGATCTTCCTGACGCCGGGCGCGCTCGACGGCGCGTCGCAGTTCGGCCGACTGCTTCTCGAGCAGCTCGCGCTGCGCGCGCGTGCGTCGAGCGGTGAAGTGGGCCATGGTCGACAGCGCGGCGACCACGAATGGCAGAACGAAGGTCGACGAGGCGAAGCGCTGCATGTCGATCGCCATGGCCTGGTGCACCATGACGCTCGCGACGACGACGGTCAGGACGAGGACGCCCCACAGCCCGAAGACGCTGCCGACCCAGATCGCGGGGAAGGCCCAGAGGACGCCGAGCCCCGCGAGGGGCGAGCTCTCGCGCATCACCGCGATCGCGACGACGTCGAGCACGGGAAGGATCCCCACCGTCCACCGCGGCAGACGGTCCCAGGGCACCAGCACGGCCGCCACCGCGCCGAGGAAGATCGTCGACGCACCCGTCAAGAAGAGCGTCGCGTCGACGATCTGCGCGAGCAGGATCGACACGACGACGCCCAGCACCGTCGCCGCTGCCAGGAGCAGCTGGTTCGCCACGGCGTTGCGGCGCAGCCCGGCGCGCTCGCTCGGGGTCGGGGGCGCCATGGCCTCGACCCTAGCGTTTCCGACCCGTTCGTACGGGGTGTCGCCGCGGCGGCACGCCGCGCGGCCTCACCGGAGCATCAGAAGCCGAAGTCGCCGCCCAGATCGAACCCGCCC
>NZ_QAJB01000202.1:0-2918 GCF_003061325.1 Microbacterium sp. HMWF026 | reverse complement strand
TGCCGACACCCCGCCGCCGTGCTTGAGCACATTCGTCGTGGACTCGCGGACGACCGGCCCGAGCACGTCCGCGGGGGCGTCGACGGCCGCGGTGTCGACGAGCAGGTCGACGGTCAGGCCGGCGGCGCGCAGCAGGTCGGCGGCGTTGGCGAGCTCATCGGGAAGGGGCACTCCGCGGAACCGCGCGGCCAGGTCGCGGGTACCGCGTCGGGCGTCGTCGACGCTCGCGCGGGCCGCGCGCACCTGTTCGACGGCGGCATCCGGGTCGCGTCCCATCATCTTCTCGGCGAGTTCGAGCTGCAGGGCGATCACCTGCAGGTGGTGCCCCTGCAGGTCGTGCAGGTCGCCGGCCAGGCGCAGGCGTTCCTGGGCTGCGGCGAGGCGCCCCTCGGCGCGGCGGGCGCGGTCGAGCTCGCGCACGATGTCCCACCACCACAGCGAGGTCGCGGTCAGCACCGGCAGCAGGGCGACGAAGAACGGCAGCGAGAACACCGAGATGTACCCCTGCGGGTTCACGCGCGTCGCTTCGATGAACCACACGACGACGATCACCGCGATGGACAGCACTGCCAGGCGCAGGCGCACGCCCCCGCGCCATCGGACCAGGCACAGCGTCTGCGCGACGTAGCCCACCCCCAGCAGCGGCGACCCGGCCGAGACCCCCATGACCACCGCCGACCCGACGCCGACGGCGACGAGCGGCCACACGGGCCGACGCGCGTCCCGGTCGCCGTCGTCGAGGGGCTCCCGGCGGTAGTGCACGAGCAGAAAGACAGCGGATGCCACCGACCCGGCCACGCCGACCAGGTTGAGCACGAGGGCGGCGAGGCTGCCGTCGACGAAGACGGCCAGCGACCAGAGCAGCGCCGCGAAAGCGTGGAGGAACACGATCGACGACGCCGTGTACCACCAGGTCACGCGCACGTCGCGGGCGTAGGCGGCGGTGGAGGAGCTCACCCCGGCCACTGTACGGCCGTGACATTCGTCACGGTCGCCCCGCCGCATCCTCCCGATCGGTCATGACATCGCGGCACTGCCGCCGTCCGCCCGTCGCCGATGGGATGGAACAACCGCGGAGACGCCGCGGATCCGTCCCCCAGGAGCAGTCATGTCCAATCCCGTCAGCGATCTCGTCCTCGGCTTCCAGGGTCTCGTGGCCGACGTGCCCGACCTCGTGCAGCCCCTCATCGTCGCCCTGGCCGGCGCGGTGCCCTTCATCGAGGGCGAGGGTGCCGCCGCGATCGGCATCATCGGCGGCATCCCGCCGGTCGTCGCCGCCCTCGCCGGCGCGGTCGGAAACCTGCTGTGCGTCGCGGTCGTCGTCCTGGTGACCTCGCGCGTACGCACCGCCGTCACCACCCGTCGCGGTGGGGGTGCGCAACCGGTGTCGGCGCGACGCGAGAAGTTCGAGAAGGCGTACCACCGCTACGGCACCCCGGGGGTGAGCCTGCTCGGCCCGCTGCTGCTGCCCACCCAGTTCACCGCCGCCGCCCTCACCTCGACCGGCGTGCCGCCCCTCCGCGTGCTGGCGTGGCAGGCCGCCGCGATCGCCCTGTGGACCACGGTGATCACCGTGCTCGCGCTGGGCCTCATCCGCTTCGCGGCCTGAGGGGCCCTGCAAATCCCGGGCCGCGGTGTCAACGCCCGCGCGCGAATGACGGTATGCGACTTAGCGTCCCGCCATGGCAGTAACCCGACTCTGGCTCGTCCGACACGGTGAGAGCGAAGGGAACGTCGCGGCGTCGAGGGCGGAGCGCGAGGGCTCCCCCGTGATCGCGCTCGACGCGCGCGACGCCGACGTCGAGCTCTCCCCCGTCGGCCGCGAGCAGGCCGCCGCCCTCGGCGCGTGGGTGCGTTCGGTCGAGAAGACCATCGACGAGTACTGGTCGTCGCCGTACCGGCGCGCGTTGCAGACCCTGTCGATCGCGGTGGGGCCCTCGGCATCCGGAGCCCTGGTCGACGAGCGTCTGCGCGACCGCGAGCTCGGCATCCTCGACCTGCTGACCTGGAAGGGCGTGCAGGAGCTGCACCCCGAAGAGGCCGCCCGACGCCGCCACCTCGGCAAGTTCTTCCATCGGCCGCCGGGCGGGGAATCGTGGGCCGACGTCGTGCTGCGGCTGCGGTCGTTCCTGGGCGAGGCGCTCGACCGACCCGGCCCGACCGCGCTCGTCGTCGCGCACGACGCGGTCATCATGCTCGTCCTGTACGTGCTGCTCGATCTCGACGAGGCGAGGCTGATGGCGTTCGCCGCGGGGCACACCGTGCGCAACGCGTCGGTGACCGAACTCGTCCGCGACGACGAGGGGTGGCGGCTGGTGACGTTCTCGTCCGTCGATCATCTGCACGAGCAGGGCGCCGACGTCACTGTCCACGCCGGAGACGACGATGCCTGAGGACGTGACCCTGGCCTTCCTGCGCGAATGGGGCGCTCCCGACGCGGGCGGATCCAAGAAGTCCCGCGGCCAGGTCGTCGTGGTCGGCGGCTCGCCCCGCTCCTCCGGCGCGGTGCTGTTGTCGGGCGAGGCGGCGCTGCGCGTGGGCGCGGGTCGCGTCGGCATCGCCGCCCCCGCCGCGCTCGCGCCGCACCTGGGTCCGGCGTTCCCCGAGGCCGGGGTCTACGCGCTGCCGACCGGGTCGGATCCCCTCGACGACGCCCTTCGCTCGGCCCTCGAGTCGGCGGATGCCGTGCTGCTGGGGCCCGGATTCGACGACCCGGATGCCACCCGCGCGGCGTTGCTGGCGGTGACCGGCGCCGAGGTGCAACGGCTCGTGCTCGACGCGTTCGCCCTCGGCATCCTGCCCTCGTTCGACCGCGACCTGCTGCCCGACGACCTGCTCGTCAACGCCAACGAAGAAGAGGCGGCCCTGCTGCTCGAGCGCGACCTGGGCGAGGACCGCGCGGCCGACGTCGTCGAGAT
>NZ_QAJB01000201.1:0-1223 GCF_003061325.1 Microbacterium sp. HMWF026 | reverse complement strand
GCTGCTCCACGCCGAGATACGTCGCGACGGTCAGCACCGCGATCCCCAGGGCGGTGATGGCGAGGGCGGCGGGGCCGGGGGGCAGGACCACGCCCGCGAACACGATGACGGGTAGATGCCACAGGTAGAGCGAGTACGACACGTCCCCGATGGCGACGGCGACGGGGTTTGTCAGCGGGAACAGGTGGCGGTGGCGGGGGTCGCCGGCCACCCCGCCGGCGATCACCAGGGCCGCCCCGGCCACGGGCAGCGCCGCCCACGGCGCGGGGAAGGATTCGGCGGGGTCGACGACGAAGAACGCGGCGACGACGACACCCAGGCCCACCCACGCCATCGCACCGCCCACCACCGGGTGCAGGCGGCGGAGCGGTCCGCCGGATGCCGCGAGCATCGCGCCCACGGCGAGTTCGCCCACCCTGGTCGTCGTCGAGAAGTACGCCATGCTGGCATCCACGGGCGTCAGCAAGACCGCCGCGGCCCCGGAGAGAGCGGTCACCGCCATCGCGAGGACGGCGACGGTCACCCGACCCCCGCGTCCGCGGCGAATAGTTCGCGGCAGCAGCATCGCCGCCCCCAGGACCATCACGGGCCACGCGACCGAGAACTGCTCCTCGATCGAGAGCGACCAGAAGTGCTGCAGCGGTGACACGTCGCCCGTGGCGAAGTAGTTGCGGCCCTCGAGTCCGAAGCGCCAGTTCGAGACGAGTCCCACCGCGCCGAGCGCGTCGCCGACCGTCCTCTCGGCACGGACGGCCGAGAACAGCGCGAACCCGGCGGCGACGACGACGGCCATCACGAGCAGAGCGGCGGGGAGCAGGCGTTTCAGGCGCCGCACGAAGAACGTCGACAGCCGGATGGTCCCCGCGACGCGCAGCTCGGAGAGAAGGATGCCGGTGACGAGGAACCCCGAGAGCACGAAGAACACGTCGACGCCGACGAAGCCCCCGCGGGGCCACCCCGTGAGATGGGTACCGACGACCGCCAGGACGGCGATCGCGCGCAGTCCCTGCAGATCACGACGCACACGCGACACGCCAGCGACCACGTCAGCTCCCTCCGGCCGCGGGAACCGGCCGCAGAGAGCCTAGTGGAAGCGCTCCCACGACGGGTGAGCAGGAAGCACCGACCCCACGCGAAAGCAAGCCCCGTTCTGCACGACGTCGCGGTGCTTTCATGAGCGCATGTGGCAGATCGCGGGTCTCCCCGCTCATCCCTTGCTGGTG
>NZ_QAJB01000019.1:0-4513 GCF_003061325.1 Microbacterium sp. HMWF026 | reverse complement strand
GGTCGCCCTCCCGGTCGCCGCGGCGATCGGCATCGCGGCCCTCAGCGGCGGGTCCGCGCTCGCCTCGAGCGAGGCGGGCGCCCCCGCCGGTTCGTTCGCCGAGATCACGGTGATGGACGGCGAGACCCTCTGGTCGATCGCCGAAGACCTCGCCCCCGGGGTCGACCCGCGCGACGTCGTCGCCGAGATCACGCGCCTGAACGCCCTGCCGGGCGGTTCGGTCGCGGCCGGTCAGCGCATCGCCATCCCGGCCGAGTACGCCCCCGCCGGCTGAGACCGCTCCTTCGCGACGGATGCCGCTGCGCCATCCCGGGACCGCGTCGCCGCCTACGATGGGTGGGGTGACCGTACGCCTCGACGACCTCCCTCTTCGTGACGATCTCCGGGGCATGACCCCCTACGGGGCCCCGCAGGCGGCCCTGCCCGTGGCCCTCAACGTCAACGAGAACACGCACCCGGTTCCGGCCGAGGTCGCGGACGACATCCTCGACGCCATCGCCCGGGCGCTGCGCGACGTCAACCGTTATCCCGACCGCGAGTTCACTCCGCTGCGAGAGGCGTTCGCGACCTACCTCGGTCACGGCCTGTCGCCCGAGCAGATCTGGGCGGCCAACGGCTCGAACGAGGTGCTGCAGCACATCCTCCAGGCGTTCGGCGGACCGGGGCGCACCGCGATGGGGTTCGCCCCCACCTACTCCATGTACCCGATCCTCACGCGAGCCACCGGCGCGCGCTGGGTCGCGGGGGAGCGTGAGCACGACTTCACCCTGGGCGCCGGTTCGGCCGCCGCTCAGGTGCGAGAGCAGCGTCCCGACATCGTCTTCCTGTGCGCGCCCAACAACCCCACCGGCACGCCCCTGCGTCTGGACGTGATCGAGGCGGTCTACGACGCCACCGACGGCGTGGTCATCGTCGACGAGGCGTACGAGGAGTTCGCGCCCCGCGACGAGCCGTCGGCGCTGTCGCTCCTGCCCGGTCGCCCCCGTCTCGTCGTCTCGCGCACCATGAGCAAAGCGTTCGCGTTCGCCGGTGCCCGCGTCGGCTACCTCGCCGCCGATCCCGCCTTCGTCGACGCGCTCCGCCTCGTGCGCCTCCCGTACCACCTGAGCGCGCTGACGCAGGCCGCCGCCACCGCCGCGCTCGGCCACGCCGACACGATGCTCGCGATGGTCGACGAGATCGTCGCGCAGCGCGACCGGATCTCGGCGACCGTCGCCGCCCTCGGGTACACCGCCCACGAGTCCTGGACGAACTTCGTGCTCTTCGGCGGAGTCGACGATCCGGCCGCGACGTGGAAGGCGCTGTACGACCGGGGCGTGCTCATCCGCGACGTCGGCATCCCGCACCACCTGCGCGTGTCGGCCGGAACGGCCGACGAGACCACCGCGTTCCTCGACGCCCTCGCCTCGATAGGATCCCGAGCATGACCGGCCCCTCCACGTCCCGCACCGCCTCGATCACGCGTGAGACGAGCGAGTCCCGCGTCGAGCTCGAGCTCGACCTCGACGGGCGGGGAGCGAGCGACATCTCCACGAGCGTGCCGTTCTTCGATCACATGCTCACGGCCTTCGCGAAGCACTCCCTGACCGACCTGCGCGTGCGCGCGACGGGTGACACCCACATCGACGCGCACCACACCGTCGAAGACACCTCGATCGTGCTGGGGCAGGCGATCCGTCAGGCACTCGGCGACAAGTCGGGCATCGCGCGATACGGCGACGCGCTCGTCCCGCTCGACGAGGCGCTCGCGCAGGCGGTCGTCGACATCAGCGGGCGGCCCTACCTCGTGCACACGGGTGAGCCGGCCGGCTTCGAGCACCACCTGATCGGGGGGCACTTCACCGGTTCCCTCGTGCGCCACTCTTTCGAGGCCATCTCGATCCACGCCGGTCTGACGGTGCACGTCCGGGTCGTCGGCGGGCGCGACCCGCACCACATCGCCGAGGCCGAGTACAAAGCGCTTGCGCGGGCCTTCCGGCAGGCCAAGGCGCTCGACCCGCTGGTCGACGGCATCCCGAGCACCAAGGGAGCCCTGTGAGCAAGCCTGTCGTCGCGGTCATGGACTACGGATCGGGCAACGTCCACTCCGCGGTCAAAGCGCTCATCGAGGCGGGAGCCGACGCGCGCCTGACCTCGGATCGCGCCCTGCTCCTCGACGCCGACGGACTGCTCGTGCCGGGTGTCGGCGCGTTCAACGCGGTGATGGGTGCGCTCACCTCGAGCCGCGGCGGCGAGATCGTCGATCGCCGTCTCGCGGGTGGTCGTCCGGTGCTCGGTATCTGCGTGGGCATGCAGGTGATGTTCGAGCGCGGGATCGAGCGCGGTACCGACACAGAGGGTCTGGGGGAGTGGCCCGGCACGGTCGCGGAGCTGCAGGCCCCGGTGCTGCCGCACATGGGATGGAACACCGTCGACGTCGGCGAGGGATCGCGCCTGTTCGAGGGCATCGAGGACGAGCGCTTCTATTTCGTGCACTCCTACGGCGCGCAGGACTGGTCGCTCGAGGTCACCCCGCCCTTCCCGCAGCCCGCGGTGACGTGGTGCACCTACGGTTCGCCGTTCATCGCCGCCGTCGAGAACGGTCCCCTGGCGGCCACGCAGTTCCACCCCGAGAAGTCGGGCGAGGCCGGCATCCGCCTGCTGTCCAATTGGATCGACGGGCTGCGCGCGACTACTGTGTGACCTCGTGCCCCGGCTCGGCGAGATGCGCCGAAGGGTGCGAGGAGCCATGAACGATTTCGCGTCCACGCCTGAACTGGTGCTGCTTCCCGCGGTCGATGTCGCCGACGGCAAGGCCGTCCGTCTGACCCAGGGTGAGGCCGGTACCGAGACCAGCTACGGCGACCCGGTCGATGCCGCCGCCGACTTCGCCCGGCAGGGCGCGCAGTGGATCCACCTGGTGGATCTCGACGCGGCCTTCGGACGCGGCAGCAACGCCGGCGTCATGCGCAAGGTCATCAAGCAGGTCAAGGGGGTGCAGGTCGAGCTGTCGGGCGGCATCCGCGACGACCGTTCGCTCGAGGCCGCGCTCGAGAGCGGCGCGAGCCGCATCAACCTGGGTACCGCGGCCCTCGAGAACCCCGAGTGGGCCGCCGACGTGATCAATCGCTACGGCGAGGCGATCGCCGTCGGTCTGGACGTGCGCGGCACGACCCTCGCGGCCCGCGGGTGGACCCGCGACGGCGGCGACCTGTGGACGGTCCTGGAGCGCCTCGAGGATGCCGGCTGCAGCCGTTACGTCGTCACCGACGTCACCAAGGACGGCACGCTGCGCGGCCCCAACATCGACCTGCTGCGCGAGATGACCCAGCGCACGCCCAAGCCGATCGTCGCGTCGGGCGGCGTGTCGAACCTCGACGACATCGCGGCGCTGCGCGAGCTCGTCCCGCTGGGCGTCGAGGGTGCGATCGTGGGCAAGGCCCTCTACGCGGGGCAGTTCACGCTCGCCGAGGCGCTGGATGTCGCCGGGCACTGACGGCGATCCGCACGGGCCGCACGGGGCACTGCCCGACGGCGCGGCCGCGGATTCGGCCGGTGTGCCCTGGGAGGGACGCCGCTTCGAGGCGAACCCGCACTCGGGCGACGACGGTTCGGCCGATCCGGCGCTGCTCGCCGCCCTCGTGTCATTCCGTGCGGGGGAGTCCGACGCGCGCGGGGTCGTCGACGCCTATCGCGACGCCCGACTGCTGATCCCGCTCGTCGCCGAGAAGGGCGACCACGGCATCGGCGCGCACGGCCTCGAGGTCGACAAGACGCAGGAGCTGTCGATCGTCACCGTCGCGGCCCCCGACGGGCGCAAGGTGCTGCCGGTCTTCACCTCGGTCACGGCGATGCAGGCCTGGGATGCCACGGCCCGCCCCGTCCCCGCGGACGGTCGGCGCACCGCTCTCGCCGCCGCGTCCGAGGACACCGAGCTCATCGTGATCGATCCGGCGTCCGAGACGGAGTTCGTCCTCCGCCGTCCCGCCGTGTGGGCCATCGCGCAGGGCGAGCCCTGGGAGCCCGCCCACACCTCGCCGACGATCTTCACCGGCCTGCAGCAGAGCATCTCGGGCGAGCTGGCCGTGCTCGACCTCGCCGTCGAGCCCGGCGACCCCACCGGGCGCCTGCGCGGGCCCGAGCTGGTCGTGCACCTGC
Organism: Microbacterium sp. HMWF026; assembly: GCF_003061325.1. Taxonomy (NCBI): domain Bacteria; kingdom Bacillati; phylum Actinomycetota; class Actinomycetes; order Micrococcales; family Microbacteriaceae; genus Microbacterium; species Microbacterium sp. HMWF026. The sequence goes on along the minus strand of NZ_QAJB01000019.1, from coordinate 376 downwards.
AGCTCATGTCGGGTCTGGAGCAGGAGGAGTTGGATGCCGTGCTCGCGCGGATCGCGCGCCGCTGGGCCGCGGACGACCGCATCGCCGTCCTGGTCGATTCCCTGACGGTCAAGCTGCACCGCAGCTCCGACGCCTGACCGCCGCTCGTCCGAGGTCATCAGAACAGGGGATGCCACGGCGACAGGCCGATTCCCGCTCGATCGCCCTGTTCTCGTGGCATCGCCTGTTCTCACGACAGCTGGCCGCGGGCGCCGCGGGGGAGCTGTCCTGCGGCACGGCGCGCGGGGACGCCCCCGTCCCGAGGAGATCGGGGGAGGGCCCCCGCCCTCGCCTGGGGACGGGGCATCACCGAGCCCGGTACCCCCCCCCAACGAAC
>NZ_QAJB01000200.1:0-2497 GCF_003061325.1 Microbacterium sp. HMWF026 | reverse complement strand
CCGCCCCCGCGACGACGGCGAGCACCCCCGAGCCCACGATGTTGTCCACCCCGCGAGCATAGGGAAAGGCGGGGCGGGAAGAATCCCGACCCCGCGCCGGTTACCCTCGACGCGACGGTCTGCCCGTACTCCCCGGTCACGTTCCGACGACCGGGGGGTGAACGTCGTGCGCGTCAGATTGCGCCCAGCGTCCAGGGGGCGTAATGTCGCGCGCCGTGACTGACGAAAGTCGCGTTGACGGCGAAGAGACGCCGATCGCGAAACGCATCCTGATCGGCGAGCCCCTCACCTCCGAGAAACTCGACGAGCAGCTCCTCCCCAAGAAGATGGCACTGCCGATCTTCGCCTCCGACGCCCTCTCCTCCGTGGCCTACGCCCCGCAGGAGCTGCTGATGATCCTGCTCATCGGCGGAACGGCCCTGCTGACGCTCAGCCCGTGGGTCGCGGTGGCCGTCGTGGTGCTGCTGGTCGTGGTGGTGCTCAGCTACCGTCAGCTCATCAAGGCCTACCCCTCGGGCGGTGGCGACTACGAGGTCGCCAGCAAGAACCTGGGCGAGGTGCCGGGCGTGGTGGTGGCCGCCGCCCTGCTCGTGGACTACGTGCTCACGGTCGCCGTGTCGGTGGCATCCGGGGTCGACAACATCATCTCGGCGCTGCCGGCGCTCAACCCGTTCCGGGTCGAGATCGCGGTCGGCTTCGTGATCCTCATCGTGATCGTCAACCTGCGCGGGGTGCGCGAGGCGTCGAGCGTGTTCGCCATCCCGACCTACCTCTTCATCGGCTCGGTCGCGGTGATGATCGTCTTCGGCCTGGGCCGCGCCGTCTTCGGCGACGCCCCGCACGCGTCGAGCGCCGAGTACACCGTGCAGGCCGAATCGCTCACGCAGGCCGCGCTGATCCTGCTCATCCTGCGGGCGTTCTCGAGCGGCTGCTCGGCCCTGACGGGAGTGGAGGCCGTGTCGAACGGCGTGCCCGCGTTCCGGATGCCGAAGATCCGCAACGCCCAGACGACGCTCACCATGATGGGCGGCATCGCCATCATGCTGTTCGCCGGTCTGACCGCGCTCGCCCTCATCGCGGGCGTGCAGTACGCCGAGAACCCGTGCAACCTGATTGGCTTCGACTGCGCGAACAACCCGCAGCCGAGCCTCATGGCGCAGGTCGCCGCCGCGACCTTCGGCATGGGCAGCATCCCGTTCTTCATCATCCAGGCCGCGACGGCGTGCGTGCTGCTGCTCGCCGCCAACACGGCGTTCAACGGCTTCCCGCTGCTGGGCGCCGTGCTCGCGCGTGACGGTTACGCTCCGAAGTCCCTCAACACCCGCGGCGATCGGCTCGTCTACTCGAACGGCATGATCATCCTCGGCATCGTCGCCATCGGTGTGCTGATCGTCTACCAGGCCAACCTCACGACGCTGATCCAGCTGTACATCATCGGCGTGTTCGTGTCGTTCTCGCTCGGCCAGATCGGGATGGTGCGCCACTGGCGCCGCGCGCTGCGAGGACTGAACGATCTCCCCGCGGAGGCTGCGAAGCAGCAGTCCGCGGCCATCGAGCGCCGCTCCGCCATCTCGGGCCTGTGGATCAACTCGATCGGCGCCGGCATGACGGTGCTGGTGCTGGTGATCGTCACGATCACCAAGTTCACGCACGGCGCCTGGCTGGTCTTCATCGCCATCCCGATCCTCGCGGTCCTCATGCTCGGCGTGAACCGGTACTACCGCGACGTCGAGCACGAGATCCGCATGGACGACGACGTGCACTTCGGCTCGTCGGGCGATGTGGCGATCGTGCTGGTGAACCGCCTGCAGAAGCCGGTCATGAAGGCCATCGACTACGCCTTGGCGGCCAACCACGACAAGACGCTCGCCGTGCACGTGGCCATCACCGACGAGGACGCGGCCAAGCTGCAGAAGGAGTGGGCCGAGCACGACATGCCCCTCCCCCTCGTCATCATCGACTCGCCGTACCGCACCTACAGCTCGCCGGTGTCGACCTTCATCAAGAAGTACCGCGAGAACAACGGCTCGGCCGTCGTCACGGTCTACCTGCCGCAGTTCATCGTGGGCCACTGGTGGGAGTCGCTCCTCCACAACCGCCGCTCGCGCCGCCTCGCGCAGCAGCTGATGCTCGTGCACGGCGTGACGATCACCCTCGTGCCGTGGCTGCTGGACTCGTCGGAGCTCATCTACGGCCGTCGCTCACGCCCCCTGCCGGGTCAGTCGCGCAGCGGTCGGCCCATCGCCGAGGTGCCCGCGCAGCGCGTCAAGAAGACGCCGCCGACCTCGGCATCCTGAGCCGACCCGGACGCCCTCGCCCCTCTCGGGTGGGGGCGTTCGGCGTTGACGCCGGGGTCCGCCGGGGTCCGCCGGTGCCCCCGCATCCGCCCGCTGCCCGGCGGCCGGGCGCCGGCTCCTGCGGTCGAGTGTCCAAGACACGCGGACGGGGGCCGCTCGGCATCCGCGTGTCTTGGACATTCAGCCCCGAGGGAGGGCCC
>NZ_QAJB01000199.1:0-5636 GCF_003061325.1 Microbacterium sp. HMWF026 | reverse complement strand
CGTCACGCCGCCGCGGTCGACCTGGCGACGAGCCCGCCCGACCCGTAGCGTGATCATGTGGAAGCCCGTCGTCTCGTCACCGCGCTCGTCGTGGCCGTCTCGCTCACGGGGGCCGTCTCGGGATGCGCCCTCGTCCCCCGACCGGTCGAAACGCGTCTGCCGCCCGGCGCACCGGCCGCATCGGCCCCGGCCAGCCCCACGGCGACTCCCGCTCCCTCGCAGAGCGCGAGCCCGTCTCCACTGACGACGGGAGCGTCCCCCTCGGTGCCCGACGGGACCGTGTCCTGCGGTGACGGGCAGGCGCAGAGCCTCTCGGGCTCGGAGCAGACCTTCACCGTCGTCGGCACGTGCACCGAGCTGATGGTGTCGGGCTCGGCTCTGACCGTGGATGCCACGGATGCCACCATCGGCACGCTGCGGCTGTCGGGCGACCGACTGAGCGTCACGGCGGCCGCGGTCGACACCCTCACGGTCCAGGGCAACGACGACAGCGTCACGTCCGCGGACGCGATGTCGAGCGTCGACGTGTCCGGGGACCGGGCGACGATCCAGGCCGACGGCGCGATCGCCGCCGTCGTCGTGCGTGGACAGGACAACATCGTGCAGTCCGGACTCGGTGTCGGGTCGGCGACCGTCGAGGGCCGGGGCAATCAGATCCGCTAGCGGCGCTCGCGACCAGCCGCTCAGCAGCACGGCAGCAGCACGGCCCTGGGCACCCCGCCGAGCAGCCGCAGCGGGTTGACGTACTCGCCGTCGAGGCGCACCCCGAGGTGCAGGGTGCCGGGCGCGGTGTGCCCACCGGTCGCCGCTCGCGCCAGGACCTGCCCGCGTTCCACGACGTCGCCCACCGCGACATCGGCCTCGACGGGCTCGAACGACGACACCAGCCCATCGCCGTGATCGATCGTCAGCACGCCGCGTCCCGCCACCGGACCCGCGAACGCCACCCGACCGTCCGCGGGGGCGCGTACGCTGCCGTCGCCGTCGTCCAGATCCACACCACGGTGCCCCGGCCCGTAGTCATGGGCCGGGGCCACGAAGGGCTGCACGATCCGCACGGGGGCGACCGGCCAGACCCAGCCGCGGTGCGAGAGCGGGTCGGCGGTGGCGGGCTGCGCGGCGAGCAGGGCGACGAGAGCGCCCGCCCCGAGGCGGAGGAGATCGGATGTCGGACTCATCCGGGAAGTCTGCCGACGGTCGGGCGGCGACCGGCTCCTGTCCACACCGGTCATCGACGCACACGCGGGCGGGAGGAGGCGTCCTGTATGCTGGGGGATGCATCCCGCCTGTCGGGATGACTCCGCGTGCCCACAGCGCATCGCGTCTTCTTCGCAGAAGCCGCACCGCGCGGCATCCACACCCCATGGTCCTCCGCTCCGGCGGATGGCGGGTGTGCGCCGGGCACCAGGCTCGTCGGACGGTCCGTCCGACGCGAACAACCACAACCACGGCGCGCAGGCGCCCAGAAACAGGAGTACGACCATGGCCGTCGTCACCATCCGCCAGCTGCTCGACAGCGGCGTTCACTTCGGACACCAGACCCGCCGGTGGAACCCGAAGGTGAAGCGCTTCATCCTGACCGAGCGCTCCGGAATCCACATCATCGACCTGCAGCAGTCGCTCGGCTACATCGACAAGGCCTACGAGTTCGTCAAGGAGACGGTCGCGCACGGCGGCACCATCCTCTTCGTCGGCACCAAGAAGCAGGCGCAGGAAGTCCTCGCCGAGCAGGCGACCCGCGTGGGCCAGCCCTACGTCAACCAGCGCTGGCTCGGTGGTCTGCTGACCAACTTCCAGACGGTCTCGAAGCGCCTCGCCCGCATGAAGGAGCTCGAGGAGCTCGACTACGAGAACCCGGCCGAGAGCGGCTTCACCAAGAAGGAGCTGCTGCTCAAGAAGCGCGAGCTCGACAAGCTGCACAAGTCGCTCGGTGGTATCCGCAACCTGCAGAAGACCCCCTCGGCGATCTGGGTCGTCGACGCCAAGCGCGAGCACCTCGCGGTCGACGAGGCCAAGAAGCTCGGCATCCCCGTCATCGGTATCCTCGACACCAACGCCGACCCGGACGAGTTCCAGTACCCGATCCCCGGCAACGACGACGCGATCCGCTCGGTGAGCCTGCTCACGCGCATCATCGCCGACGCCGCGGCCGAGGGCCTGATCCAGCGTCACCAGCCCGCCGGCGAAGAAGAGGCCGCCGAGCCCCTCGCCGAGTGGGAGCGCGAGCTGCTCGAGACCCCCGCCGAGACCACCGAGGCTCCCGCCGCCGAGTCGACCGAGGCCCCCGCCGCCGAGTCGACCGAGGCTCCCGCCGCCGAGGCCGAGGCCACCGACAGCAAGTAAGCCGCGCGACCGCCGCGTCACCTTCCGGTGAACGGCCGGTCACCCGCACAGGCTACGATCCGGCGGGGTCGTGACCGCCCCTCTGCGAGGGGTGACACGGCCCCGCCGGGCTCACATCTAGAACGCAAACGACAAGGAGACCGCCACACCATGGCAAACTTCACGATCGCCGACATCAAGGCGCTGCGCGAGCAGCTCGGCACCGGCATGGTCGACACCAAGAAGGCGCTCGAAGAGGCCGACGGCGACGTCGACAAGGCCGTCGAGATCCTGCGCCTCAAGGGCGCCAAGGGCAACGCCAAGCGCGCCGACCGTTCGACCAGCGAGGGCCTCGTCGTCGCGCGCGAGAACGCCGGCTCCGTCACCCTGCTCGAGCTCGCCTGCGAGACCGACTTCGTCGCCAAGAACGAGCGCTTCATCGCTCTGGCCGACAAGGTCGTCGACGCGGCCGCCGCCGCTTCCGCCGACTCGGTCGAGGCCGCCCTGGCCGCCGACGCCGACGGCAAGACCGTCGAGCAGCTCATCTCGGACGAGGCCGCGATCATCGGCGAGAAGGTCGAGCTCCGTCGCGTGCGCACCATCTCGGGCGACAAGTTCGAGGTCTACCTGCACAAGACCAGCAAGGACCTGCCCCCGCAGGTCGGCGTGGTGCTCGCCTACACGGGCGACGACGCCGAGACGGCTCGCTCGATCGCGCAGCACATCTCGTTCGCCAACCCCTCGTACCTCACCCGCGACGCCGTGCCCGAGGCCGACGTCGAGAAGGAGCGCGAGATCGTCACCGAGATCTCGCGCAACGAGGGCAAGCCCGAGGCCGCCCTGCCCAAGATCGTCGAGGGCCGTGTCAACGCGTTCTTCAAGCAGGTCGCCCTGCTCGACCAGGACTACGCGAAGGACAACAAGCTGTCCGTCGCCAAGGTCGCGTCCGACGCCGGTCTCACGCTGACCGACTTCGCGCGCTTCAAGGTCGGCGCGTAACCCTTCGACAGGCTCAGGGACCGCCCTTCGAGACGGGACGAGAGTCTGTCCTGAGGCCCGGGATGCCACGGCATCCCGGGCCTTTTCCCTGCCCGCGTCCCGCGTCGAACGGTTCTGTCGTTCCGCGCATATCGGTCGCCGCGGGTGGGGCGATAGTTTGTTCAAGACGAGAGGACACCACACGTGAACGATCAAGCCACCAAGCGCCGCCGCGTACTGCTGAAGCTGTCGGGAGAGGCGTTCGGAGGGGGGCAGCTGGGCGTCAACCCCGACGTCGTGAGTCAGATCGCCCGCGAGATCGCCGAGGCGGTGGACCGCGTCGAGATCGCGATCGTCGTCGGCGGCGGCAACTTCTTCCGCGGCGCCGAGCTGAGCCAGCGCGGCATGGATCGCGGTCGCGCCGACTACATGGGCATGCTCGGCACCGTGATGAACTCCCTCGCGCTCCAGGACTTCCTCGAGCAGGCCGGCGCGGCCACCCGCGTGCAGTCCGCGATCTCGATGACCCAGGTCGCCGAGCCGTACATCCCGCGCCGCGCGGTGCGCCACCTCGAGAAGGGGCGCGTCGTGATCTTCGGGGCGGGAGCGGGACTGCCGTACTTCTCCACCGACACCGTCGCGGCTCAGCGCGCCCTCGAGATCGGCGCCCGCGAGGTGCTCGTCGCCAAGAACGGCGTCGACGGCGTCTACACGGCCGACCCGCGGACCGACGCGGATGCCACCAAGCTCGACCACATCACCTACATCGACGCCCTGCAGCAGGGGCTGAAGGTGGTGGACTCGACCGCGTTCAGCCTGTGCATGGACAACGGCATCGACATGCGCGTGTTCGGCATGGAGCCCTCGGGCAACGTCACCCGGGCCCTGCTCGGCGAGACCATGGGCACCCTGGTCACCGCGTGACGCGCCGTGCGGGCCCGGGGTGCCGGGCCCGCACGCGACTAGACTGAGACGTCAGTCCCAACGAATGGAGTCACCGTGATCGCCGATGTCCTCGCCGATGCCGGAGCGCGCATGGATCGCGCCGTGGAGGCCGCCAAGGAGGACTTCGCGACCGTCCGCACCGGACGCGCGAACCCCCAGATGTTCCAGAAGGTCCTGGTCGACTACTACGGCTCGCCGACCCCCCTCGCGCAGCTCGCCTCGCTGAACAACCCCGAGGCGCGCACCCTCGTCATCAACCCGTACGACAAGTCCGCGCTGAAGGCGATCGAGCAGGCGATCCGCGACATGCCGAACCTGGGCGTGAACCCGACCAACGACGGCACGATCGTGCGCGTCACGATGCCCGAGCTCACCCAGGACCGCCGCAAGGAGTACGTCAAGATCGTGCGCGGCAAGGGTGAAGACGCAAAGGTGCAGGTGCGCAACCTGCGCCGCAAGGCCAAGGACGACCTCGACGCGCTCAAGAGCGACGTCGGCGAGGACGAGCTCGTCCGCGCCGAGAAGGAGCTCGACGCCGTCACGCGCACGCACGTCGACCTGATCGACGAGGCCCTCAAGCGCAAAGAGGCAGAACTCCTCGAGGTCTGACCGTCATGCCCGACGCCCCCGACATCGGCGACAGCGCGCCGGTCGATCCGCCGACGTCACGTCGCGACGACTCGGCGCGCCGTTCGCCGATCACCGGCGAGGGCGTGACCGCGATCGAATCGCAGCTGCGCGCGATGCGCACGGATGCGGAGCAGCACCTCGCCCACGCCCGCGCCGAGTTCGATCAGGCCAACGAGCGCATCAAACAGCGCACCGGGCGCGACCTCATCGTCGCGACGCTCATCGGTGTCGCGATCGGCGTGATCGTCATCGCCTCGCTGATCTTCGTCAAATGGGCGTTCGTCCTGTTCGCGGCGGGGGCGATGGTCCTCGGCGTCCTGGAGTTCTCCCGCGCCCTGCAGAACGCCGGCCGGCGGGTGGACGTCGTCCCGCAGCTGGTGATGGGCTTCGTCCTGTTGCTGAGCGGGTTCTTCCTGGGCGCATGGGTGCACTGGATCGCCGTCCTCGTCGCCGTCGTCGTCGTGATCGTGTGGCGACTGGTCGCGCAGCTGTTCGCCGCCGACGGGCGCGCGCCGATCGATGTGATCGGTGACGTCCTGGTGGCCGGTTTCGTGCAGGTGTACGTCCCGTTCCTCACCAGCGTGGCGATGATTCTGCTCGCGCAACCCCGCGGCGAGTGGTGGGTGCTGGCGTTCCTGATCCTCGCGGTGGCAGCCGACACCGGCGCCTATGTCTCGGGCCTCACCTTCGGGCGGGGCGGGCGGCATCCCATGGCCCCCCGCATCAGCCCCAAGAAGACCTGGGAGGGCTTCGCCGGGGCC
>NZ_QAJB01000198.1:0-15091 GCF_003061325.1 Microbacterium sp. HMWF026 | reverse complement strand
CGATGTGGGTGAGCAGCGCGCGGCGGAACTGCGCCGGACGCTCGAGGTGGACGGAATGCCCGGCGCCCTCGACGGCGACCTCGGTCACCTCGCCGCCCTTGTCGGCGTACGCGGCTAGCACGTCGCGGGTCTGCGACACCATCGGCTGCGCGGGGGCCACCTCGGCGCCGGGCCAGCCCGGGACGACGCCCAGCGAGCCGAGGTGGTTGAGGTCGTAGAACGACGCGTCCGAGACGATCGCGTCGGCGGTGCCGTGGATCCACAGGATCGGCGGCTTGGGTTCGAGGTCGACGATGCCGGACACGTCGAAGTACTTCGGGGCCAGCGTGTTCAGCACCCCGATCGTGCCCGGGGCGAAGCCGGGCCACGTCTCGGTCGTGACGGAGTCCCCGGGGTAGTTCCCGCCGGCGGTGGAGGTGGTGAGCATCGACTCGACCCAGACGTCCTCGTGCGCGCTCTCGTACCCCGCGGCCACGTAGCCCGAACGGAAGACCGACCGGGGCGAGGTCGGGGCGTCGGCGGTGGTGTCGTGGTCGATGAGGCGCTGCACGAAGTCGGCGTTCGCGGCACCCGCGCCCGTGCCGGCGTCGTCGTCGTTCAGGCGCGATCCGTCGCGGCGGGTGCCGCCGAAGCCGTAGGGCGAGACGGGGGCCTGCAGCGTCAGCGAGCGCACGGGGTGGTCGAGCGCGTACTGCAGGACGACGCCGCCGCCCATCGACCAGCCGACGAGGTGGGCATCGGGGATCTCGAGCGCCTGCAGCGTCGCGTGCAGGTCGTCGCTGAAGTCGCGCACGCCGCGGGTGGCGTCGATGGGGGTGTGCTCGGTGCGACCGAAGCCGCGCAGGTCGACGGCGAGGACGCGCAGGTCGCTCGGCAGGTCCTGCATGATCTCCTGCCAGAACAGCGAGGACGACACGTTGCCGTGAACGAAGACGACCGTGTGATCGGGGCTCGTGGCGGGGTCGTCCCCCGCTCGCTCGAGCACGTTCACACCCAGCCGGTCGGTCTCGACCAGGCGCGCGCTGATGCCGTCGAAGAGAGTCATGGGGGTCCTCCGTGTCGCTCGCCGGTGCCCCGGTACACCGGTTTCCGACTCTAACGCGCACCCCTGTGCGCCGCATGCGGGCTTGCCCGGCGCGGTCGGATTCCGGTTCGTACACTGGAGGGCATGACGGATGCCACGACCTCCCTGCCCCCGATCGCCATCCTCGGAGCGGGCTCGATGGGAGGGGCCATCCTGCGCGGTCTCGTCGCCGCGGGTCTCACCGACGGCGGGGTCATCGCGACCAACCGCTCGATCGCGAAGGCCGCCGAGCTGGCCGAGCTCGAGGGTGTCACGAGCGTCGCGCTCGAGGCGCACCCGGCGGGCAACACCGACGCCGTCGCCGCGTCCGACATCGTGCTCGTCGGGGTCAAGCCCGCCATGGTCCCCGACCTGCTCGCCGAGATCGCCCCGCACCTGCGCCCGGGGGCGATCGTGGTCAGCCTCGCCGCGGGCGTGACCCTCGACACCTTCGCGCGGTACCTGGGCGACGACGTCGCGACGCTGCGATCGATGCCCAACACGCCCTCGCTCGTGGGCAAGGGCGTCACCGGCCTGGCCGCCGGTCCCGCGGCCTCGGCCGACGACGTCGCGCTGGTCCGAGCGCTGTTCGAGACGGTCGGAGCCGTGCTCGAGGTCCCCGAGTCGCAGATCGACGCGCTCTCGACGATCTCGGGCTCCGGCCCGGCCTACGTCTTCCTGCTCATCGAGGAGTTCACGCGCGCCGCCGTGCGGATGGGCTTCGACGACGAGCAGGCGCGCCTGCTGGCGCAGCAGACCTTCATCGGCGCCACGACCTTGCTCGACTCCGCCGACGTCGATCCCGCCGAGCTGCGCCGCCGTGTCACCAGCCCCAAGGGCACGACGGAGCGCGCCGTGGCCGTGCTGCAGTCCGCGCACCTCGACGACCTGTTCACCGCCGGCGCCGAGGCCGCCCTGGCCCGCGCGAAAGAGCTGGCCGCCGGGAGCTGAGATGCGGCTGCGGTTCTCGGGATCGATCTGGTACTGGCGCGGACCCGCGCCGTACCACTTCGTCACGGTGCCGCCCGCGGAGGCGGCGATGATCGCCGAGATCGCGCCCGTGGTGACCTACGGCTGGGGCATGATCCCGGCATCCGTCACGATCAGGTCGACGACGGCGACCACCTCGCTGTGGCCGAAGGACGGCGGTTACGTCGTGCCCGTCAAGAAGGCCCTGCAGGATGCCGAGGGCCTCGCCGTCGACGACGTGGTCGACGTCGCGCTCGACATCGACGCCTGACGTCCCACCGGGGCCGCGCTCGGCGCGTCAGCGGTCGAGGGCGGCGAACCGTTCGATGTCGCTGTTGGTACCCGACACGATGATGAGGTCGTGATTGGTGACGACGGTGTTCGCCTCGGCGTAGCGGAACGGCCGCCCCGGGCTCTTGACCCCGACGACGGTCACGTTGTACTTGGAGCGCACGCCCGACTCGTTCAGCCCCACGCCACGGACGAGCTTGGGCGGGTACATCTTGGCCAGCACGAAGTCGTCGTCGAAGCGGATGAAGTCCAGCATCCGTCCGCTCACCAGGTGCGCGACGCGTTCGCCGGCCTCGGCCTCGGGGTAGATGACGTGGTTGGCGCCGACGCGGGCAAGGATCTTGCCGTGCGACTGCGAGACGGCCTTCGCCCAGATCTGGGGCACCTTCAGGTCGACGAGGTTGGCGGTGATGAGCACCGAGGCTTCGATGAGCGAGCCGACCGCGACGACCGCGACCTGGAAGTCCTGCGCGCCGATCTGGCGGAGCGCGTCGATGTTGCGGGCGTCGGCCTGGACGGCGTGCGTGACGCGCTCCGACCACTTCTGCACGAGCTCGAGGTTGCCGTCGACGGCGAGCACCTCGCGGTCGAGGCGGTCGAGCTCACCGGCGCATGCGGCGCCGAAGCGACCGAGTCCGATCACCAGGACGGGCGCGTCACTGCGGATGCGTTCAACCAACGATGGGCCTTTCCACGGGGAGCGCGTACAGCTGCGATCGGGACGAGGCAGCCACGGCCGCGGCGAGTGTCACTGTACCAATGCGACCCATGAACATCGTGGCCGCCATGACGTAGACCGCCGGGTCGGGGAGTTCCGCGGTCAGGCCGGTCGACAGGCCCACGGTGGCGAAGCCCGAGACGACGTCGAAGAGGACGTACTCGATGGGCGCGTCGGTGATGCGGCTGATCGTCACGGTCGACACGGCGACGATCGTCGCGCCCCACGCCACGACCGAGAGCGCGACGCGCTGGACGTCGCTGGGGATGCGGCGGCCGAACGCCTGGACCGAGGGGCGGCCCTTCGCCTCCGAGAACACCGCGAGGGCGAGGACGGCGAGGGTCGTGACCTTGATGCCGCCCGCGGTGGATGCCGACCCCCCGCCCACGAACATGAGCATCGACCCGACGATGAGCGTCGCGCCGTTCAGGTCGCCGATGTCGATGACGCTGAAGCCGCCCGAGCGCGTCATGGCCGAGAGGAAGAACGCCTGGAACGTGGTGTCCCACGCGTCCATGCTGCCGAAGGTCAGGGGGTTGTCGTATTCCAGAAGCAGAATGACGCCCGCGCCGACGACGAAGAGGACGACGGTGGTGATGATCGTCAGCTTGGCGTGCAGCGACCACAGGCGGAACCGCCAGTAGTGTCGCCACAGCGTGAAGATGACGGGGAAGCCGATCGAGCCCAGGAACACGCCCGCCATCAGCACCGTCAGCAGGAAGTAGTCCTGCGAGAACGGGGTGAGGCCGTCGGCGTTCGGCACGAAGCCGGTATTGGTGAAGGCCATCGCCGCGTAGTACGGCGCCTCCCACAGGGCGACCAGCGGATCGATGCCGCCCACGATCAACGACGGATAGATCAGCACCGTCAGCGCCGCCTCGATCACGAGGGTCGACAGGGCGACCGTGCGCAAGAGCTGGCCGACCTCGCCGAGGCGGACGGTCTGGCCCTCGTTGACCGGACCGCCGTGCGCGCGCAGCGGGTTGCTGTCGCCGGCGGCGATGAGCTTGGCGCGCAGCCCCAGGCGCTTCGAGATGACCAGGCCGAGGATCGACGCGAGGGTCAGCACACCGAGGGCGCCGACGTTCACGCCGATGTAGGTGATGACGTGTCCGAGCGGCGACCAGTCGGAGTACATGTTGACCGTCGACAGGCCGGTGACGCAGATCGTGGACACCGCGGTGAAGAGGGCGTCGGCGAAGGGGATCCGCTCCCCGGTGGCCGACGCGGCCGGCAGCGAGAACAGCGCGGTGAACAGGGCGATGAGGGTCGCGAAGACGAGGACCGCGAAGCGGGCGGGGGATGCCGTGGTGAGATTGCGCAGCCGATCCCATGCCTCGTAGGCGATGCGACGCATCCGGACGCGCCGTCGAGCCTCGTTCGGCGTCGCCGCCATGCGCCGCTCCTCTCGATGCGCGAACCCGAATCATGGTACTCGGGCCGGGGCGCCGCTAATCTGATGCCATGGCGGACATCTTCGACGTGATCGCTGACGGAACGCGTCGCGACATCCTTCAGCTCCTGCTCGACCGGGCCACCGGGGGTGAGCGGGGGACGAGCGTCTCGCAGATCGTGGCGGCACTCGGCGTCAGCCAGCCGACCGTGTCGAAGCACCTCAAGGTGCTGCGCGAGGCCGAGCTGGTCTCGGTGCGCGAAGAGGGTCAGCACCGTTACTACAGCCTGGCCGTCGCCCCTCTCGACGAGGTCGACGATTGGCTCGTGCCGTTCTTCTCGATCGACGAGGACTCCGAGCCCGCCCTGCCCGAGTCGGCCGTCCACGCCGCCGAGGTGGTCGGCCGCGCGGCGGCCTCGGTCAAGCACTCGTTCTCGACCGCGTTGCGCAAGTTCCCCGGTCGATGAAGGCGAGGGATGCCGCCGCCCGCGGCATCCGTGATGCACACCCGTCACAGAGGGCCCACAGGTTTACAGCCGTCTCGCGCAGACCCTAGAGTGTGCTCAGCATCAGAGGGTGAGTTCACCCGGAACGAGGGGTGAAGCGATGGCCGAGCTGCCGGACGTGCGGTTCCTGACGGTCGCCGAGGTCGCCGAGCTCATGCGCGTCTCGAAGATGACGGTCTATCGTCTCGTGCATTCCGGCGAGCTCCCCGCGGTGCGCTTCGGACGCAGCTACCGTGTGCCGGAATCGGCGGTGGTCGAGGCTGTGCAGCGACCGGTGTCCGACGTCGGCTAGACTGATCCGAGGCTTTTTTCCAACGCCTGCTGTTCCCGGGGGCCGACATCGGCACCCAGACCCCGACTTAGTGAGGTTTTCCGTGGGTTCTGTCATCAAGAAGCGCCGTAAGCGCATGGCGAAGAAGAAGCACCGCAAGCTGCTTCGCAAGACTCGTCACCAGCGCCGCAACAAGAAGTAAGCGGCCACCACACCGAGCGCCTGTCCCCGCGACGGGCGCTTCGTGTATGCGCCCGCGACCCGCGAGCGCGCCGTCCGTCCGTTCTTCCGGAGGTAAGCATGCAGTCCATCTCGGTCCACGACCTGCACGCGGGGCGCGAGCGTCCGCTCATCGACGTGCGCGAGGAGCACGAGTTCGCCGCGGGTCACGTGCCCGGCGCCGTCAACCTCCCCATGTCGACGCTGGGCGAGCACCTGGATGAGCTTCCGGGTGAGCCCTTCGACGTCATCTGCCAACTCGGCGGCCGGTCGGCGCGCGTCGTCGAGGCGCTCACCGCCCGCGGACACGACGCCACCAACGTCGAGGGCGGCACGGGCGACTGGATCGCCGCGGGGTACGACGTCGAATCCTGACCCCGTCGCTGCTCCTAGGATGGACAGCGTGACCACCCTCACGCTGATCGGCAAACCCGGATGCCATCTGTGCGACGTGGCCGAGCAGATCGTCGAGACGGTCGTCGCCGACCTTCCCGTGCGCGTCGCCGACCGCGTCGACATCGAGCAGGCCTCGATCGCCGAGGATGCCGAGCTGTACGCGCAGTGGTGGGAGAAGATCCCGGTCGTGCTCATCGACGGCGAGCTGCACGCGCACTGGCGCGTGTCCGCCGACCGCCTGCGTGCCGCGCTCCTCGCGGCAGACAAAGAAGGAGCCTCCTCGTGAGCATCCGCCACATCGTCCTCTGGAAGCTCGCGGCGGACGACGCCGACACGCGTGCCCTTCACGCCGAGCAGATCGCCGAGCGGTTGACGGCTCTGAAAGATGTGATCGACGAGATCCAGCACATCGAGGTCGGTCGCAACGTCGCCAATCCGCAGTCCAACTGGGACGTCGCCCTGGTCAGCGAGTTCGCCGACGTCGACGCCCTCGAGCGCTATCAGGTGCACCCGGCGCACCAGGAGGTCGCGGGGTTCGTGCGCTCCGTCGTCGCGGAGCGATCCTCGGTCGACTACCCGTTCTGAGCCGCACCGACGCCGTCGGGACGGTCGAGACGCGGTTCAGCCGATCGGTCGGACCGTCGCGGGGACGGGTGCGAGTGCGATCCGTACGGCGGCGCGGTCCTCGAGCTTGAGCTCGGGGGCATGCTCGACGACCACGCGCGACCCGTCCGCGGTCCGCACGGTCGAGCGGCGCACGCTGCCGAGGAAGGTCGACTCCTCGACCACGGCGTCCGTACCGGGGGAGTCCGGGGCGACCAGCACCACCTGCTCGGGGCGGACCACGACTTCGCAGTGGCCGTCGTGCGCGGCCTCGGCGAGCGGGAGTTCCTGCCCCCAGACTTCGACGACCGTGCCCTCGACGATGCCGGGCACCGCGCTCACCGGCCCGAGCACCTCGGCCACCGCGGCGTCCGCGACGCGGGCGTAGACCTCATCCGGGCCGCCCGCGGCGACGATGCGGCCGGCATCCATCACGACCAGCTCGTCGGCGACCGCCGCGGCTTCGGCCGTGTCGCGCGTCGCCCAGAGCGTGGTCACCCCGCGCTCGCGCAGCTCGCGGATCAGGGCGTCCCGCGTCTGCGCACGGGCGGTGGTGTGCAGAGCGGCGAGGGCGTCATCGAGGACGAGGGCCCGCGGCCGGGTCGCGAGCACCCGGGCGATCGCCCACCGCTGTCGGTCTCCGTGCGACAGGCGGTGGACGCTGCGGTCGGCGCCGCCCAGCCCCATCAGCGCGCACAGGCGCTCGGTCTCGCCCGCGGGGTCGGCGACCCCGGCGTGACGGGAGGCGGCCACGATCGCCGCGCGCGCCCGACCGAACCGCGCGACGGCAGCCCGATCGCGCACCTCTGCGACGCGTGGCGCCGCCGGGCCGGTCCGACCCTCGATCTCGACCGTTCCGCTGTCAGGACGCTCGGCACCCGTCACGAGTCGCAGGAGCGTGGACGCCCCGCAGCCGGACGGACCGACGAAGGCGACGATGCGTCCCGCGTCGATCTCGAGATCGACGTCGCGCAGGATCGCGGTGCCCGCTCGGTCACGGCTGACCGCGCGCAGAGAGATCGTCCACCCCGACGGGCGTCGCGCGTCCGCGGAGGACGACGGATCCACGGGGACGATGGCGACCATGCGCCCACGCTAGATGCCGCCGATGACATGCGAACGCCCGGGGAGTGAACCCCGGGCGTCGCTGGACCGAATGTTTACGCCGGCTTACGGCGCGAGGCGCGTCGGGCCACGGAAGAGGTACGTGACCTCGCGGATCGACGACTCGCCGAGCATGAGCATGAGCACGCGCGCCAGGCCCATGCCGAAACCGCCATGCGGCGGTGCACCGAAGCGGAAGAAGTCGAGGTAGAAGTCGAGGTGCTCGGGGTCGAGACCCTTCTCTTTCGCCTGCTCGATCAGCACGTCGACGCGATGCTCGCGCTGCGCACCCGTCGTGATCTCGACGCCGTTGAACAGCAGGTCGTACGACTTGGTGAGCCCGGTCTCTTCGTCCCGCATGTGGTAGAACGCGCGGATCTCGGGGTGGTAGTCCGTGATGAAGACGAAGGGGTGGCCGAACGTCTCGCGCACGTGCGCGGCGATCTGCCGCTCGCCCTCGGGGTCGAGGTCGCCGTCGGTGCGGGGGATGTCGTACCCGCGGGCGGCGACGATCTCGCGGGCCTCGGCCAGCGGAATGCGCGGGAAGGGCACAGCCGGCACCTCGACCTCGACGCCGAAGAGCTCCTGGATCTCGGCGCCGTGCTTGTCGGCGACGGCCTGGAAGGCCGTGTGCAGCAGTTCCTCCTGCATGCGCGCGACATCTTCGTGCGAGTCGATCCAGCTGATCTCGGCGTCGATCGAGGTGAACTCGGTCGCGTGGCGGCTGGTGAACGAGGGGTCGGCGCGGAAGGCGGGGGCGATCTCGAAGATCTTGCCGAAGCCGGCGACCTGGGCCATCTGCTTGAAGAACTGCGGGCTCTGCGCGAGGTAGGCCGTCTTGTCCTCGAAGTACGGCACCTCGAACAGCTCGGCGTTGGACTCCGAGGGGGATGCCATCAGCTTGGGGGAGTGGATCTCGATGTAGTCGCGCTCCACCCAGTACGAGCGCATGGCGTGCTCGAGCGTCGTCTGCACGCGGAAGATGAGGTTGTTGCGGCGCTGGCGCAGGTCGAGGAAACGCCAGTCCATGCGCTTGTCGGGGCTGCTGTCGGCCGCGATGGGCGTCTCGGGGTTCGCCGCGGCGGCGACCCGGAGCTCGCCGACCTTGATCTCGACGCCGCCGAGCTTCACGCGCTCGTCGTGCTTGAGCTCGCCGCGCACGGTCAGGAACGTGCCGGTGGCCAGGGCGCCGATCGTCTCGGTCAGCGCGAGGGCATCGGCATCCTGCTCCACGTCGTCGGACGGACGCGTCGCGGGGTTCACGAGCTGGACCGCGCCGGTCTCGTCGCGCAGGACGACGAACTGCACCTTCTTCTGATCGCGGACGGTTTCGACCCAACCCGACACCTCGACGGGGCCGGCGGGGAGGGATTTCAGCTGGTTGACCAGGACGCGTTCGCTCACGATCGACCAGTCTACGTGCGCGACCCGCCCGGAACCGGGCGCGAACCTACGATGGGGACGTGACCACGCCCCCGCCGTCGTTCCCGCTGCCGCCGCAGTCGTTCCGGACGCTGCGCCCCGAACCGCGGGCGAAGACGTCGCGTCCGTGGGACGTCGCGGTGACCATCGTGCTGCTCGTCCTGCTGCCACTGTTGGCGCTGGCCGCGTCGTACGCGGGGGTTCTGCTGGCCTTCGCCTCGGACGCGTGCGGAGTCGACCGCTGCGACGCCGCGCTGATGAACACGGGCTTCTGGGCAGCGGTGGTGTCGCCGTGGGTCGTGTTCGTCCTGGGTCTCGTCGTCACGATCGTCCGCCTCGTCCGCCATCGACTCGCGTTCTGGGTGCCGCTGCTGACGATCGTCGTGATGGCCGCCGCCTGGTTCGTCTCGGCGGCCATCGTGGGCGCGGGGGTGGCGGCATCCTGAGTCGGTCCGCCGCCGGCGTCGGGCGAGGGCGCTCGGGGGCAACCCCCAGGAATGCCGCGTGACCGGCCCGTAGCCTGGGAGTGGGCGTCCGGACGGGCGGCCGATCACCGAGCGCGAAGGCACCCGATGACCGACATGACCCTCACCCTTCCTCGCTCCGGGGCCGGCTCGGCACCGGACAGCGGGGGCGACTCCTCGTGGCTGACCTCGCTCGCCGACTGGACGGTGTCGCTGATGGAGGTCATCGGCCCCGTGGGCGCCGGCGTCGCCATCGCCCTCGAGAACCTGTTCCCGCCGCTGCCCAGCGAGGTCGTGCTGCCGATGGCCGGCCTCACGGCCAGCCGCGGATCGTTCACCCTCTTCGAGGCGCTGCTGTGGACGACCATCGGGTCGATCGTCGGCGCGTTCATGCTCTACGGCCTCGGCCGGTGGCTCGGGGCCGAGCGCCTGCGCGCCTTCGCGGCGAAGATGCCGCTGCTGCACCCCGAGGACGTCGACCGCACCGTGGCGTGGTTCGAGCGGCACGGGGGCAAGGCCGTGTTCTTCGGACGGATGATCCCGATCTTCCGCAGCCTCATCTCGATCCCCGCGGGCGTCTCGAAGATGCCGCTCTGGCGATTCGGTCTGCTCACCGGGGCCGGAAGCCTCATCTGGAACACGATCTTCGTGCTGTCGGGTTACCTGCTGGGCGAGAACTGGCACATCGTCGAGGAGTACGCGTCGATCCTGCAGTACGTCGTCATCGCCGCGGTCGGAGTCGGCGTCGCCTGGTTCCTGTACTCGCGCGTGCGGTCGCTCATCGCGGCGAAGAAAGACGCCTGACCGGGCGGGATATCTCCACGTCGAGGCAACCGGCATCCGGACTCAGTCAGACCACAGAACCCGCCCGTAGACTGGGAACGTGCCCGCCGACCGCCTTCATCTCGTGCGCCACGGAGAGGTCCACAACCCCCGTCGCGTGCTCTACGGTCGGCTCCCCGGATTCGGTCTGAGCGTCGACGGACGCCGCATGGCCCGCCAGGCGGCGGAGCACGTGCAGGCGCTCGAGCGACCCGTGTCGGCGCTCGTCGTGTCGCCGCTGCAGCGCACCCGCGAGTCCGCCGAGCCCTTCGTCGAGCTGTTCGGCATCGAGCCGTTCATCGACGACCGGGTCATCGAGCCGAGCAACGTCTTCGAGGGGCGTCGCATGAGGCAGGCGCTCGCGAACCCGCTCAACTGGCGCCACCTCGTCCAGCCGGACGTGCCCAGCTGGGGAGAGCCCTACGCGCACATCGTCGCCCGCATGACCGCGGCGATGCAGGACGCCTGGGACCGCGTTCCCGCGGGCGACGTGGTGGTCGTCTCGCACCAGCTGCCCATCTGGGTGACCCACCTCGCCCTGTCCCACCAGCCCACCCGCCACGATCCCCGCAAGCGCCGGTGCGCGCTGTCGAGCGTGACGAGCTTCGAACGGCGAGACGGCGCCGACGGCTCGGCCCGCTGGGTCGAGGTGGCGTACGCCGAGCCGGCGAGCACCGCCGGAGCCGTCGATGTAGGAGCCGTCTGATGCGCCGAATCCTGACCGCCGTGGGGGCGATCACCGCCTCCGCCGCCCTGATCGCGGGCCTGGCCGCCTGCAGCGCCGACCCGCTGGCCGACCAGTACCGCGCCGGCGACAACAAGGGCTACATCGCCGCGAACGGGTTCCAGACCGCCGAGATCGCTCCCGAGAACCGCACGGAGCCGGTGCAGTTCACCGGCACGCTCGACAACGGTTCGCCCGTGTCGAGCACCGACTTCGCGGGCAAGGTGCTCGTGGTCAACTTCTGGTATGCCACCTGCGGCCCCTGCATCATCGAGGCCCCTCGCCTCGAGCAGGCGTATCAGACCTTCCAGGGCCAGGACGTGGCGTTCCTGGGTATCAACACGTACGACCAGCCCGCCACCGCGCTGTCGTTCGCGCGCGACCACGAGGTGTCGTACTCGAGCGCCATGGCGGTCGACGATGCGCCGCTCAAGCTCGCGTTCAGCCAGGCGACCTCGCTGAACGCCACCCCCACGACCCTCGTGCTCGACAAGCAGGGTCGCGTCGCCGCCCGCATCGTGGGCGAACTGCCCGAGGCGTCGATCCTCGAGGCCATCGTGCGCACGCTGGTCGCGGAGAACGCGTGAACCCCGGCGCTCTCGTCTTCGACGGGGCGCTGTGGGTCGCCCTTCCCATCGCCGTCGCGGCGGGGCTGATCTCGTTCCTCTCGCCGTGCGTGCTGCCGCTCGTGCCGGGATACCTCGGCTACATCGGCGGTGCCGTCGCGCCGCGCGGGGGATCGGCATCCGCACCGGGTCGCGGACGCCTGCTGTGGGGCACGCTGCTGTTCATCGCGGGGTTCACCGCGGTGTTCATGGCGGTGAACGTGCTCGGCGGCACGGTCGGCATGTTCTTCCTGCGCTACGCCGATCTCATCACGCGGGTCATGGGCGTGGTCATCATCCTGCTCGGGCTCGTCTTCATCGGGCTGTTCGGCGTCGCGCAGCGCTCGGTGCGCCTGCAGGCCCGCGGCAACCTCGGGCTGATCGGGGCACCCCTGCTGGGCGTGGCGCTCGGCATCGGCTGGACGCCGTGCATCGGACCCACCCTCGCGGCGATCATCTCGGTGTCGTACAACCTGGGAGACCCCGGGCGTGCGGCGCTGCTGGGCCTCGCCTACTCGCTGGGGCTCGGCATCCCGTTCCTGCTCCTCGCCCTCGGGCTGGGTTGGGCGACCCGCTCCGTGGCGTTCGTGCGCCGGCACATCCGCGTCGTCAACCTCATCGGCGGGGCTCTTCTGATCGTGCTCGGCCTGCTCATGGTCACCGGCCTGTGGGGGCAGTGGATGTCCGTCCTGCAGGGGGTGATCGGCACTGTCCAGCTCCCGCTCTGACCGTTCCCGTACCGACCGAGGCACCACTGTGACCGACCCCCTGCGCCCGTCCGACCACGCCGACTCCGCCGCGTCCGCCGGTGCGGCGTCGAGCGACGACGTCACCCAGCCGCAGCTGGGCGTCGTCGGCTGGCTGCGGTGGGGCTGGCGACAGCTCACGAGCATGCGCACCGCCCTGGTGCTGCTGCTGCTGCTCGCGATCGCCGCCGTCCCCGGTTCGCTCGTCCCGCAGCGCAGCGCCGACCCCAACGGCGTCACGCAGTACTTCACCGATAACCCCGACCTGGCGCCGGTGCTCGACAAGCTCAGCCTGTTCGACGTCTACACCTCGCCGTGGTTCTCCGCGATCTACCTGCTGCTGTTCATCTCGCTGATCGGCTGCGTGCTGCCGCGCACCAAACACCACTGGAAGGCGCTGCGCTCGCAGCCCCCGCGGACGCCCGCGCGCCTGTCGCGACTGGACGACCATCGCACGCGCGAGATCGCGGTCGAGGGCGACGCGGATGCCGCCGCGGCGGCCGCCGTCGAGACCGCGGCCGCGCAGCTGCGCAAGAGCGGCTACCGGGTCGCCCGCTACGACGGACGCGGAACGTTCTCGGTGTCGGCCGAGCGCGGCTACCTGCGCGAGACCGGCAACCTGCTCTTCCACGGTGCGCTGGTCGGCGTGCTGATCGCCGTCGGCGTCGGCGGCGGCTTCACCTACACGGGCCAGCGCGTCCTCGTCGAGGGTCAGGCCTTCGCCAACAGCCTGCTCGACTACTCGTCGTTCAACCCCGGACGGTTCGTCAACGGCGACACCCTCACGCCGTACTCGATGACGCTCGACCGGTTCGACGTCACCTACGTGCCGCCGGGTCAGCCCGGTTCGGGCCAGGCCGGCAACTTCGTCGCCCACGTCACCACCCAGGCGCCCGGTTCCGACCCGCAGGACGGTGAGGTGCGCGTCAACCACCCGCTCGACGTGCAGGGCGACCGCGTCTACCTGCTCGGCAACGGCTACGCCCCCACCGTCACGATCCGCGACGCCCAGGGCAACGAGGTGTTCCACGACTCGGTCGCCTTCCTGCCCCAGGATGCCAACATGACCTCGCTCGGGGTCATCAAGGTCGCCGACGGGCTGCCGCAGCAGCTCGGTCTTCTCGGGTTCTTCTACCCGACGATGGATGTGCTCGACACGGGCGCCCTCACCTCGACGTACGGCGCCCTCGAATACCCCACGCTGACGTTGCGCGTGTACGAGGGCGACCTGGGCATCGACGACGGCACCCCGCGCTCGGTCTACACGCTCGACCCCTCGGGCATGACGCAGATCGCGGGCGGCGACAGCGGGAACCCGGCGATCCAGCTGATGCCCGGCCAGACCGAGGACCTGCCCAACGGTCTGGGGACCATCACCTTCGAGAACGAGGCCCCGGCCGGAGCCGTCGGCTACGAGGGGTCGGTGAAGCGTTTCGCCTCGCTCTCGATCCACCGCGACCTGGCGGGTCCGTGGGTGCTCGGCTTCGCCTTGCTCGCCCTCTTCGGACTGCTCGCGGCGCTGTTCGTGCCGCGCCGTCGCATGTGGGTCAAGGCGAGCCCGCAGAACGGCACCGTGCTCATCGAGTACGCCGGCCTCGCCCGCGGAGAGGACCCGACCCTCGCCGCCGCCGTCGACCAGCTGGCCGACAAGCACGGCGCGACCCTTCCCGCCCCTCCTTCCCAGAGCCACCCCGACACCGGAAAAGTAGACTGAGACCATGCCCGGAACCGACCCGCTTCTCCTCGATGAGATCTCCCTCCTCCTGGTGTGGACGGCGGTCGCCATCTACGTGCTGGCGTTCATCGCCTACGCCATCGACCTCGCCCGCCGCTCCGACCTCGCGCTCAAGGCCAAGGACGAGGTCGTAGCGCGCGAGCTCGTGACCGCCGGTGGCGGGGGAGTGATCTCCTCGGGCGGGGGGGCGTCGGCATCCACCCCCTCCGCCAAGCCCCGCTACCTCTGGGCGCGCCTGGGGACGGTGCTCACGGCGCTCGGCTTCGTGTTCCACCTCGTGGCGACCGTGCTGCGCGGCGTCGCCGCCGAGCGCGTGCCGTGGTCGAACATGTACGAGTTCGCCCTGACCGGCCTGCTGCTCATCATCGCGGTGTACCTCGCCGTGCTGACCAAGTTCGACCTGCGCTTCCTCGGCGCACTGATGACGGGCCTCGCGGTGCTGCTGCTCGGAGGTGCGACGCTGGCGTTCCACGTCGAGGTCGTGCCCCTCGCCGACCCCCTGAAGTCGGTGTGGCTCGTCGTGCACGTGTTCGTCGCGAGCCTGGCGACCGCGTTGTTCGCGCTGGCGTTCGGCCTGTCGGTCGTGCAGCTGATCCAGACGCGGCGCGAGCGCAAGCTCGCCGAGGCCCCGGTGGATGCCGCACCCTCGCGCAGCTTCCTGCGCACCGTCCCGAACGCCGACGCCCTCGAGTCGCTGGCGTACCGCTTCGCGATCGTCGGCTTCATCTTCTGGACCTTCACGCTGATCGCCGGATCGATCTGGGCGAACGACGCCTGGGGTCGCTTCTGGGGCTTCGACACCAAAGAGGTCTGGACCTTCGTGATCTGGGTGCTCTACGCCGGTTACATCCACGCCCGTGCGACCCGCGGCTGGCGCGGTACCCGCTCGGCGTGGCTGTCGATCATCGGCTTCACCGCGGTGCTGTTCAATTTCACGATCGTGAACGTCTTCTTCAAGGGTCTGCACGCGTACAGCGGCCTGACCACCTGAGGCGTCGCCCGTCGCGTTCGGGGCCCGTCCGGCTGTCGCCGGGCGGGCC
>NZ_QAJB01000197.1:8161-11349 GCF_003061325.1 Microbacterium sp. HMWF026 | reverse complement strand
GGCGATCCGCTCGCTCGCGAAGCTGGCCGGATACCCGGTGCCGGGCTGGTCGGGCATCGACCGCATGGTGCTGCCCCGGCGCGAGCTGAAGGACTGGATCCCGCGTCTCGCGCGCATCCCGGCCGACGCGCGCGAGGCGCTGCCGGGCATCACCGCGGACCGCACGTTCCAGATCGTCGCCGCGGCCGTGGTCGTCGAGCGCGCGATGAAGGCGATGGACGTCGAGGAGCTCGAGGTCTCGCCGTGGGCCCTGCGCGAGGGCGTGCTGCTGCGGTACATCGAGTCGCTCGAGTACTGACGACGAAGGGCTCGGCGCCCCGCCGGAACGGAGGGCGCCGAGCCCCTCGGAAGACGCCGTGCTTACAGGGCCAGACGCTCCTGCACCACCGCGGCGAGCTTGTCGGCGTGCGCGCGGGCGGTGTGCTCGTCTGCGGCCTCGACCATGACGCGCACCAGCGGCTCGGTCCCCGACGCGCGCAGCAGCACGCGGCCGGAGTCGCCGAGCGCGGCGCTCGAAGCGGCCACGGCCTCCTGCACGTCCGCGTCCGCGACACCGTCGCGGTCGACGCCGCGCACGTTCACGAGCACCTGCGGGTAGACCGTCATGATCGACGCGAGTTCGGCGAGGGTCTTCTTCTGACGCGCCATCTCGGCGACGATGTGCAGTCCCGTGAGCAGGCCGTCGCCGGTCGTGGCGAACTCGCTCATGATGACGTGACCGGACTGCTCGCCACCCAGCGAGTACCCGCCCTCGTTCATCGCCTCGAGAACGTAGCGGTCGCCGACGGCGGTCTGCAGGACGCGGATGCCGTGGGCCTGCATCGCGCGATGCAGCCCGAGGTTGCTCATCACCGTCGCCACGAGCGTGTCGTCCGCGAGCGCGCCGCGTTCCTTCATCGCGACGGCGAGGATCGCCATGATCTGGTCGCCGTCCACGACGTTCCCGTCCGCGTCGACGGCGAGGCAGCGGTCGGCGTCACCGTCGTGCGCGATGCCGACATCGGCACCGAGACGCACGACGGCCTCGGCCAGGACGTCGAGGTGCGTCGAGCCCACCCCGTCGTTGATGTTGAGCCCGTCGGGTTCGGCGCCGATCACGGTCACCTGGGCGCCCGCGTCGCGGAACGTCTCGGGCGAGACTCCGGCGGCCGCGCCGTGGGCGCAGTCGAGCACCACGTGGATGCCGTCGAGCCGGTGCGGCAGCGACCCCAGCAGGTGCAGGACGTAGCGGTCCTCGGCGTCGGCGAAGCGGCGGATGCGGCCGACGCCGGCGCCCGTGGGCTGCAGGCGCTGGCCCTCGAGCGCGCTCTCGATGCGCTGTTCGACCACATCGGGGAGCTTGGTGCCGCCGCGGGCGAAGATCTTGATTCCGTTGTCGGGGGCGGGGTTGTGCGAGGCCGACACCATCACGCCGAAGTCCGCGTCGTGGTCGGCGATGAGGAAGGCGGTGGCCGGGGTCGGGATCACTCCGGCGTCGAGCACGTCGACGCCCGAGGAGGCGAGTCCTGCGGCCACCGCGGCGGCGAGGAACTCCCCCGACACCCGCGGGTCGCGCGCGACGACGGCCGTCAGTCGACGGCCCTCCGCCTTGCGCGCCTCCGCAGAACGGCCCTGGCCCAGGACGACAGCAGTCGCCTGGGCCAGGTGCAGCGCGAGTTCGGCGGTGAGGAGGCCGTTGGCCAGCCCCCGCACCCCGTCCGTGCCGAAAAGAGGCATACGGAGGATCGAACTCAGCGCTTGGAGTACTGAGGCGCCTTGCGGGCCTTCTTGAGACCGGCCTTCTTGCGCTCCTTGACGCGAGCGTCGCGCGAGAGGAAGCCGGCCTTCTTCAGGGTCGGACGGTTGTTCTCGGCGTCGATCTCGTTGAGCGCACGGGCGATGCCCAGGCGCAGCGCGCCGGCCTGGCCCGAGGGGCCACCACCGGAGATGCGGGCGATCACGTCGTACGAGCCCGCGAGCTCAAGGACCGTGAACGGGTCGTTGATCAGCTGCTGGTGCAGCTTGTTGGGGAAGTAGTCCTCGATCGTGCGGCCGTTGACCGTGATCGTGCCCGAGCCCGGGACGAGACGCACGCGGGCGATGGCCTGCTTGCGACGGCCCACGGCTGCGCCGGGGACCGAGAGCACGGGGCGCTCGGTGGCGACGGCGGACTGCTCGGCCGGCGTCTCGGTGCTGTAGTTGCTGGAGTCGATGTTCGACACTGTTTCGTCCTTATCCGGCGGCGCTTACTGGGCGACCTGGTCGAAGGTGTATGCCGTGGGCTGCTGGGCACCGTGGGGGTGCTCGGCGCCGCGGTAGACCTTGAGCTTCTTGAGCTGCGCCGCGCCGAGGCTGTTCTTGGGCAGCATGCCGCGGATGGCCTTCTCGACCGCGCGGACGGGGTTCTTCTCGAGGAGTTCGTCGTAGGTGACGGACTTGAGGCCGCCCGGGAAGCCCGAGTGGCGGTACGCCTTCTTCTGCGTGAGCTTCTGACCCGTGAGCGCCACCTTTTCGGCGTTGATCACGATGACGAAGTCGCCGGAGTCGATGTGGTTGGCGAAGGTGGCCTTGTGCTTGCCGCGGAGGAGGACCGCCGCGTGCGAGGCGAGACGGCCGAGGACGACGTCGGTGGCGTCGATAACGACCCACTCGCGCGTGACCTCAGCGGCCTTGGGGGTGAAAGTGCGCGTCACAGTAGTGCTGCTTTCTTGATCGAACGGAGGAGTTCGTGAATCCCGCTCCGGTGGTCCGTTGCCCCGTCGAAGCCGGGAGAACAGGGCCGGTGGAGGGCTCACGTTCGGGCAACCCGCTCGCAGAGAGGCGGGCACCAAAGAGCAAGACTACGGCATCCGGATGCCAGCGCCAAACGCGCGCACTCTTCTCAGGCGAGCAGGGCGCCGACGGCGAGCAGCGCGAATCCCGTGGCGTTGTAGACGAGGTGGATCACGACGGCTGGGCCGAGGCGACCCGTCGCCGCCGTGACCACTCCGGCGACCAGGCCGAGCAGGGCGAGGCTCAGCAGGTCCGCCCCGCTCTGCGGCGCGGCCAGCGCATGGGCGACCACGAAGAGGGTCGCGGAGACCGCGATGGCCGCCACGGCCGCGGCCCGGGCACCGGCGATCGGCCGCAGCAGGAGCATCGCGCTGACGAGCACGACCCCCCGGAAGAACAGCTCCTCCACGATCGGCGTCACGAGCGTCCCCGCGGCG
>NZ_QAJB01000197.1:0-8127 GCF_003061325.1 Microbacterium sp. HMWF026 | reverse complement strand
CCCCGCCGATCCCCTCGATCGCGCCGTCGGACAGACGCAGAAGGATGCCGAGGAGCAGACCGGCGGCCACGTCGATCGAGCGCACCGCGAGCAGACCCCGCGGGCGCGACCGCCGCAGGCCCATGAGGACCGGGATGCCGAGGGCGATCCAGACGAGCACCTGGACCACCGCCGGCGCCGCCGGATCGGGAAGGACGTCCGGGATGAGGTGGACGACCACGGTGGCCGCGCCGAGGCCGACCATCGCCCACCCGAACAGCGCGCCGCCCCACCCGTCGACGACCGCGTCGTCGGTGGTCCAGGACCGTTGGTGGGACCCGCGCCTTTCGGAGCGGCGGGTGGGGAGGGACATGGACGCAGAGTAGAGCGGGCATCGACCGTCCGGTCGGGTGCGCCGGGCGGGCGGCGGCATCCCGTGTCACCCTTCACCCGCTGACTCACCTGCACGGCGAGGGCACACGCACGAATGCCCCGTCGCACAGGACGGGGCATTCGTGGAGCCGGGCATCCACCGCGGGTGCGGGCGAGAGTGCGGATGCCGGAGGGCTGCCTGCGAGGGAGGACGACCCTCCCCGCGCAGGACGTCCTCAGCGCTTCAGGAAGTCGATCAGGACGCGGTTGAACTCATCGGCGTGGCTGACGTTCACACCGTGCGGCGCACCCGTGACGACGTGCAGCTCGCTGCCGGCGATGGCCTCGTGCGTCCGCTTGCCCGATCCCTCGAAGGGCACCGTCGAGTCGCTGTCGCCGTGGATGATGAGCGCCGGGACGGTCACGTGCGTCAGGTCCTCGCGGAAGTCGGTCGTGGCGAAGGCCTCCATGGACTTCAGCGCGGCGTGGTGGTCGGCCTGGTTCGCCAGCCGCTCCGCCTCGACCTGCTCCTGCTGCGGAACGGCCAGCGAGCCGTTCACCGAGAAGAAGTCGGTGGTGAACTGGTGGTAGAACGCCTTCTCGTCGTCCTTCAGCCCCTGCTTCATGCCATCGGCGGTCGCGTCGTCGAGCGGACCCTCGGGGTTGTCGTCGGTCTGCGCCAGGTAGGGCGGGACCGCGGCGGCGAAGACGACGCTGTGGACGCGGTCGCTGCCGTGACGGGTGAGGTAACGAGCGACTTCTCCGCCGCCCATCGAGAAGCCGACGAGGGTCGCGTCGCGCAGGTCGAGCGTCTCGAGCACCGCCTGCAGGTCGTCGGCGAAGGTGTCGTAGTCGTATCCGGTGCGCGGCTTGTCGCTGCGACCGAATCCGCGACGGTCGTACGTCACGACGCGGTAGCCGGCCGACTCGAGGGCCGGAACCTGGTGGCCCCAGGATTCGCCCGAGAGGGGCCAACCGTGGATCAGGACGACCGGGCGACCACTGCCGCCGGTGTCGTCGACGTGCAGGTCGATGTCGGTCAGGAGTCCGTGGTGTGCGGTGATCTCGCTCATGACCCATGATGGTCCGCGCTCTTCCTGGACGATGACCGACGGTTGACGCGACGGTCTCGGATTGGTAACGAGCGCGGAGGATCGACCCGTCAGCACACGGGGGTCCCCGGCGCAACGGTTCGGATCGAGCCCGAGACGCTCGTTAGCCTCTCGCCATGGTCCCGACCCGCATTCCCGCCGTCGCCCTCCTCGCCGCCGTGGCGCTCGCCGTCAGTGCCTGCGCCCCGTCCACCGGCAACGGGGGGTTCACCGACCGCGAGGGCGTCCGCGCCGTCACCACCGCCGAGTCTGCCGCGGGCGGCCGGGGTTTCGAGCTCGACGTCGACGACGGACGGTGGGAGATCCACGTCGCGGTCGGCGACCGCGAGGTCGACGTCCGGGTGAGCGCCGACGGATCCGTCGTCGAATCCTCCGAGGACGACGGCGACGGGATCGACACCGACGACCGCCGGGCGCTGGAAGCGGCCACGACCACCCTCGCCGATGCGCTCCGCATCGCGGCATCGCAGAACCCCGGTGACGACCGCATCGAGAGCGCCTCGCTCGAACGCGAGAACGGCAGCGCCGTGTGGAAGATCGCGTTCGAGGGCGATGCCGCGGTCCGCGTCTCGGGCACGGACGGCTCGATCCGCTGAGCGGACAGATCCCGCACCGGCGCGCAAGCCCCGCGAGCGAGGACCGCCTGTCCCGTCGCGATCACTACACTCGGCGCATGATTGCAGCGCGAGGCACGGACGGTCATCATCCGCGCTCCCGGGTGACCCCGGGCGTCCGCGGCACGAGGACGGGGCCCCTTCAATGAACGATCTCGCCCTCAACATCGTCCTGGTCGTCGTGTTCGTGCTCATCGGCGGGGTGTTCGCCGCGACCGAGATGGCACTGGTGACGCTTCGCGAGAGCCAGGTGAACGCCCTCGCCGCGCGCGGCAAGCGCGGTCGCAAGGTCGCCAATCTCGCCCGCAATCCGAACACGTTCCTCTCCGCCGTGCAGATCGGCGTCACGGTGGCCGGTTTCGCCTCGGCCGCATACGGCGCCTCGTCCATCGCCCCGTCGGTCACCCCGCTCTTCACCGGACTCGGCCTCGAGCCGGCCGCCGCGGCGACCGTCGCCACCATCGCCCTCACCCTCGTGATCGCCTACCTGTCTCTGGTGCTGGGCGAGCTGGTGCCCAAGCGTCTCGCGATCCAGCGCAACGCCGCCTTCGCCTACGGCGTCGCCCCGGTCCTCAACGGTTTCGCCACTCTCATGCGACCCGTCATCTGGCTGCTGTCGATCTCGACCAACGTGCTGGTGCGTCTTCTCGGCGGCGATCCGAACAAGACCGGTGAAGAGCTCACCGAAGAGGAGCTGCGCGACATCGTCTCGAGCCACGAGGGTCTCCCCGCCGACGAGCGCCGCATCCTCGACGACGTCCTGTCCCTCCGCGACCGGCACGTCAGCGAGGTCATGCGCCCCCGCCCCGAGGTCGTGACACTGGATGCCGCCGGCACGATCGCCGAGGCCCGCGAGCGCGTGCGCGACCTGCCGTTCTCGCGCTACCCGGTGGCCGAGCAGACGATCGACGACGTGATCGGCTTCGTGCACGTGCGCGACCTGTACGACGACACCGCGCGCTCGCTCACCGCGGTCGTGCGCGAGATCCGCTACATCCCGTCCACCGCCCGCGTCCTGCCGACGCTCACCGCGATGCGTGCGGAGGGGAGCCACATCGCCGTCGTGGTCGACGAGTACGGCGGCACCGACGGCATCGTCACGCTCGAGGACCTCGTCGAGGAGGTCGTGGGCGAGATCTTCGACGAGTACGACACCGATGCCGAGCAGCCGCTCGCCGAGGGCGAGCACGGGACGGTGGAGGGCCGGCTCAACCTCCAGGACTTCGAGGAGGCCACCGGGGTCGCCCTCCCCCGCGGCGCGTCGGACACGGTCGCGGGTTTCGTCATCGAGCGGCTGGGCCGCTTGGCGCGCGTGGGCGACACCGTCGAGGTGGACGGGGCGACCCTGCAGGTCAGCGCCGTCGATCGCCGGCGCGTCGCCGAACTGCTGGTCACCCGGCATCCGGTCGACGACGACGCCGACGACGCGGACGCGCGGGACTGACCCGACCCTCTGTAGGCGAAGGCGGGCTCAGGCGACCTCTCCTCCGAGGGGGGCGATGCCCTCAGCCGAGGTCGAAGTGGTGCCCGTTGATGGCGAACAGATCACGGTCGCCGTCGGGGAGGAATCCCGCGGGTCCCGTGGCGCTCGCGTCGCTCCGGCTGATCATGCGACCCATGCTCGCCCTCCGGACGAGGTGAGGGCAGGGCTTGACATCGCACGAGCGCGCCCGGGCACTCTTGGAATCAGATTGTGCACAACTCAGTTGTGTGCAATAGTTCTCTCATGCCCGCCGTCGACTCGCTCGTGTGCTTCGCCCTCTACGCCGCGAACCGCACGACCACCCAGGCCTACCGCGTGCTGCTCGAGCCCTGGAACCTGACGTACCCGCAGTACATCGCCCTGGTGACGCTGTGGTCCGACGGCCCGCAGACGGTGGGCGGCCTGGGCGACGCGTTGCAGCTCGACTCCGGCACCCTGTCGCCCATGCTCGCCCGCATGGAGGCCGCCGGCTACGTCACGCGCACCCGCGGCGGCGACGACGAACGCATCGTCACCGTCTCGCTCACCGCCCGCGGCTCCGCCCTGCGCGACGAGCTCACGCACGTCCCCCGCTGCATCGCGGCGGGCGCAGGACTGACGGATGCCGACAGCGCCCGCGATCTGATCGATGCGCTGCACCAGTTGACCGAGGCGATGAAGAGCCTGCGCGATCACCCCGACACCGTCCTCGACGCCGTCGGGGCGCCCCGCCGCCGGGCGTGACGCCCGATCCCACCGACCGTCCCCAGAAAGGAACATCATGGACGTTCTCTACACCGCAGAAGCCGTTTCGACCGGCCACGGCCGCACCGGTCACGTGACCGCCGGCTCCTACATCGACCTCGAGGTCGCCCCGCCCACCGAGATGGGCGGCTCGGGCGCCGGCACCAACCCCGAGCAGCTGTTCGCCGCCGGGTACGCGGCCTGCTTCCACGGCGCTCTCCACGCGGTCGCGCGCGGTCACAAGGTGAAGCTCGAGGACTCCTCGGTCGGAGGCCGCGTGCAGATCGGCCCGAACGGCCAGGGCGGCTACCAGCTCGCCGTGCTGCTCGAGGTCGTCCTGCCCGGCATCGAGTCCGAGCTCGCCCAGCAGCTCGCCGACGAGGCCCACCAGGTGTGCCCCTACTCGAACGCGACCCGCGGCAACATCGACGTCACCGTCACCGTCTCGGAGGACTGACCTCTCTCGACCCCGGGGCGGGGCGCTGAGCCCCACGTATCGCGCCCCGTCCCGGCCTGCTCGCGCAGGACCCGACGCCGCCCGCCCTGCGCGGGCGGCGTCGCTGCGTCCGGCGCGTCACGTCAGGCGCAGCTCCGCATCGCCCTTGGCGTACGAGCGGCGCAACCACTGACCGAATCCCGGCTGCGCCAGGCACGCCGCCGGTCCGTCGCACGTCACGACAGGGTCGTGCGCGGCGTACATCTCGTACACGTCGACCTTTCCGTCGAGCTCGGTGCCGAAGACGTTCGCCGGCTCGTGCTGCGAGGGATAGCCGATGTAGTAGGTCACGGCATCCGCCGCCATCCCCACCGACGGCGCGACCGCCCGCACCAGCGAACCGACGCACGAGTGGTCGGGATGGTCGCCCCGGGCGAAAGCGCTCTCGTGGGGGATGTTCGTCGTGATGCGATCGGCACCTCCGGCATGGATCAGCTCGGCGATCGTGTCGGACAGACGGCCCGCGTCCAGCGTCGGACCGTCGTCGATAGGTTTCAGCGCCGGCACGATGCCGTTGATCAGCTGGGTCAGACCGGCATCGCCCGTGCTGGGAAAGCCTTTGGCGCTGAGGTTGCCGTCGGGCAGACGCAGCACGGTCACCGAGAGACGGGGGTCGTCGCTCGGTACGAACCGCGTCACGCGGGCGCCGCTCAGCAGCGTGATCTCGCGCGTCTCCCAGGGCGCCGTGCTGCCCCGCATGAGGTCGTAGGCGGCGCGGATGCCCGCCTCGCGCTGCTGCGCGTACGCCAGTCCGCGACCCGCGTCGCCCGCGGTCACGAAGATCGTCCGCAGCGTCGCCCCCGAGGCGATGACCGTGCTCAGGTGCGGGTTGGCGAAGATGATGTCGTCGTCGGCGTGCGCCCACACGGCCACCGTGGTGTCGGTGCCCGGCTCTTCGAACGCGGGCGACTGCTCCCGCGGGAGCGCATCGGGCACGGGAACGATCGGGCTGAGCTTGACCCACGTGCCCTCGGGCCCGGCGGAGCGACGGATCTCGCGGTACACCAGGGCACCTCCGCCCAGGGCGGCGAGTCCGCCGATGGCGATCCCGCCGAACAGCAGCGCTCGACGACTGAGCCCGGGACGCGCGGGCGCCCCCTCGGGCGGGGAGGGTTCCCCGGTCGAAGGCTCGTCGATGTCACTCACGGCGACTCCGTCCTGTCATGCGCCCCCCGGCGACGGATCTCGGATTCCGCGCCCGTGGGCGCCTTCCGACGCTATCGCGCCCGGGGCGGCATCCCGGACACGCACCTCCGCGGCGGCACCGCCGCGCGGGCGTGTGAGCCGGTCGCGGCGATCCATCATCCGACGGGTGAACCGCGCGCCCCGGCAGCCCGCACCGAACGCATCGTCGATCCTCAGCGCTTACCTAAGGAGGGCGTCGACACTCGCCCTATGCAGACGTCCTCACCGCCGCGGTCACTGTCGCCCGTAGCCCTTCGCGTCCGTGCGGTCCTGAACGAGTGGGACCCCATCGGCGTGCACCTCATCGGCCGGGGATGGCCCGACGACGAGTACGACGACCTGATCCTGCCCATCCTCGAGGCCCTCGACGTCCGACCCTCCGTCGACGATCTGGCCGCGGAGCTGCGCGGCGTGGTCGAGATCGACTACGGGCTCCCCGCCCCGGACGGGTGTCACGACGTCGCGCGTTCGCTGCTCGCCCTCTCCCGCTGAGCGCTAACCGGCCTCCGCGGCCGATGCAAGCCCTCCGGCCCCGTCAGGGGGCCGCGTTATGTTCGCGCCCATGGCCGATCTCACGCGTCCCCAGACTCCCGACCCGTATCCGCTGCTCCCCTCCGTCGCGTCGTTCGACGTCACCAGCGACGACGTTTCCGACGGGCAGCCCCTGAAGGACGATCAGGTCGCCGAAAAGGGCAACACCTCTCCGCACCTGCGCTGGTCCGGCGCACCCGAGGGCACGAAATCGTTCGTCGTGACGGCCTTCGACCCCGACGCTCCGACCCCGAGCGGTTTCTGGCACTGGGTCCTCGTCGACGTGCCCGCCGACGTCCAGGAGCTGCCCACGGGAGCGGCGAGCGCCACCCTGCCGGACGGCGCCTTCCACGTGCGCAACGACGGCGGGGAGTCGGGATTCATGGGCGCCGCTCCCCCGCAGGGCGATCAGCCCCACCGGTACTTCTTCGTCGTGCACGCGGTGTCCGAAGAGACCCTCGGCGTCGACGCGGACGCGTCCCCCGCGGTCGTGTCGTTCAACCTCGCCTCCAAGACCCTCGGCCGCGCGATCCTGCACGGCACATACCAGCACTGAGGCCGGTCATGACGACACGCGACCAGGACTTCGACAAGGACGAGACCGTCGCAGAGGTGGAGGAGCGCGTGCAGGCGCGCTTTCCCGCGGCGCCCGACGAGGTCGTCCACGATGAGGCGGTGGCCGCCGTCGACAGATACGCCGACGCCCCCGTCAAGGACTTCATCGAGATCATCGCCGAACGCGACGCCCGGGCCGCGGTCGCCGACACCCTCGACGGCGCGTAGGCCCGCTCAGCCGAGCTGCAGCTCCGCCTCGGTCTTCGGGTAGGAACGCTGCAGCCACTCCCCGAACTTGCGGGTCTTCAGGCACGCGGAGCGGTCCGCGCACCGGATGACCTCGTCCTGCTGCGTGTAGATGCGGTAGGTGTCGACCTTCGCGTCGAGCACCGCACCGTCGAGGTTGCGCGGCAGGTCGAGAGAGGGGTAGCCCACGAAGTAGCGGATGCCGGGCCCCACCGTCGCGTCCGCGCTCAGCGCGTCGCGCACGATGCTCCCCACGACCGAGTGGTCGGGGTGGTCGCCCGGGGCGAAGGCGCTGCCCCGCGGGATGTGGGTGAGGGTCAGGGCCGGCGCGAGCGCGGTGCCGAGTTCGCGGACGGACGCGAGCAGCTGGTCCCGCGTGACCGCCGGGCCCCCGTCGATCGGGGCGAAGCTCGAGATGCCGCCGTCGTACAGCTTGCTCAACGTGGCGTGCCCCGTCGCGTCGAAACCGGCTCCCGTGATGTTGCCGTCGGGCAGACGGAGGAAGATCACCGACACCCGCGCATCATTCTTGGGGGTCAGGCGCCGCGCGTGCAGCCCCGTGTTCAGCGTCAGTTCGGTGGCGTCCCACAGCCCGTCCGTTCCGCGCATGTGGTTGTAGGAGCGCAGGATGCCGAGCTCCCTGGCATCCACGTATCCGCCGCCCTTGCCCGCGTCGCCCGCCGTGACGAAGACCGTGCGCACGCACTGACCGGCGGCGATGGCGTCCGAGATCGTGGGGTTGGCGAAGATGATGTCGTCATCGGGGTGCGCCCACACGGTCATGACCGTGGTCGACCCCTCGCATCCCTGGGCGGCGGGGGATGGGGGGAC
>NZ_QAJB01000196.1:0-1817 GCF_003061325.1 Microbacterium sp. HMWF026 | reverse complement strand
GTGGGGGGATGGTTTGGAGCGGTCAGGGTTTTGCCAGGGAGCTTTGCGGTCACTCCCACGTTGCCTCGCCGGGTCGTCGATGCATGCGGATGCCGCCGCAGTAGGCCGTTCCGCGGCGCCCGCGGCGCCGCCAGACTGGGCTCATGAGCGAAACCGTCGTGCGCGTCGACAACCTGCGGAAGACCTACCGGGGCGGGCTCGAGGCGTTGCGCGGCGTGTCGTTCGACATCGGGCGAGGTGAGACCTTTGCCCTGCTCGGACCCAACGGCGCCGGCAAGAGCACCGTCATCGAGATCCTCGAGGGATACCGCGATCGCACGAGCGGCGACGTCCGCGTGCTCGGTGTCGATCCGCATCGCGGCGGCCTGGACTGGAAGGCGCGCCTGGGCATCGTGCTGCAGAACACGGGCGAGGCGCCCACCGCCACCGTCCGCGAGCTGCTCGCCCACTTCGCCTCGTTCTACCCGCGGCCGCGCGACGTCGACGAGACCATCGCCGCGGTCGGTCTCACCGACAAGGCCAAGGTCAGCGTCCGCAAGCTCTCGGGCGGACAGCGTCGCCGCGTCGACGTCGCCCTCGGCATCATCGGCCGGCCCGAGCTGCTCTTCCTCGACGAACCCACGACGGGCTTCGACCCCGAGGTCCGCCGGCATTTCTGGGACCTCATCCGCAGCCTGCAGCGCGAGGGGACGACGATCCTGTTGACCACCCACTACCTCGACGAGGCCGCCGAGCTGGCGGAGCGCGCGGCGATCATCGTCGGGGGGCTCATGGCATCCGTCGGTCGGATCGACGACCTGGGCGGTCCCGAGGCGCGCGTGCCCCTCGTGCGCTGGCGCGAGGACGGCGTCGTGCGCGAGGAGCGGACGCAGGACCCCGGGGGAGTGGTGGCGGCGCTGCACGCGCAGCTGGGAGAACCCGATCGTCTCGAAGTCGTTCGGCCGAGCCTCGAGGACGTCTACCTGTCGTTCCTGGGCGATGAGGCGCGGCGCACGACCGCGGCGGGAGGCCTCGCGTGAGCCGGGTGCTGCGCCTGGGCGCCGCGCGGATCGCGTTCGAGGTGCGCTCGTACTTCCGCCAGGGCGACTCGGTGTTCTTCACGTTCCTGTTCCCCGTCATGATCCTGCTGATCTTCGCGGTCGCGTTCGACGCCCAGACCTTCGGCCCTCCCGGAGACGAAGTGGATGCCGCGCAGTTCTACCTGCCCGCGATGCTGGCCGCGGGCGTGCTGCTGTCGGGGCTGCAGAACATGTCGATCGACATCGCGATGGAGCGCAGCGACGGCACCCTCAAACGTCTCGGCGGCACCCCGCTGAGTCCCGTGTCGTACTTCATCGGCAAGCTCGGCCAGGTGCTGGTGACCGGGTTCCTGCAGTCGGTGCTGCTGATCGTCGTGGCGGCGGTGTTCTTCGGCGTGCCGCTGCCGACCGACCCGGAGCGGTGGCTGACCTTCGCGTGGGTGTTCCTGCTGGGGGTCACGACCTGCGCGATCCTCGGCATCGGCCTGTCGGCCCTGCCGCGCACCGGGCGCAGCGCCACCGGCGTCGTCATCCCGATCGTGCTGCTGCTGCAGTTCATCTCGGGCGTCTACATCAACTTCGCCGCGCTGCCGGAGTGGCTGCAGAACGTCGCGAGCGTGTTCCCGCTCAAGTGGCTCGCGCAGGGCTTCCGGTCGGTGTTCCTGCCCGAGAGCTTCGCGGCGGGCGAGCCGTCGGGGTCGTGGGACCACCCGCTGATCCTGCTCGTGACGCTGCTGTGGTTGGTGGTGGGTCTCGCGGTGGTTCGCGTGACGTTCCGCTGGATCCGCAAGGACGCGT
>NZ_QAJB01000195.1:0-5961 GCF_003061325.1 Microbacterium sp. HMWF026 | reverse complement strand
ACAAAGAGGCATTCGTCGGCAAGGACGGCCTGGCGTCGCGCCCCGCAGCCGCCCCTGTGCTCGTCGGCCTCGTCTCGGAGGGACGCCGCGCCGGTCGCGCCGGCTACGCCGTGCTGCATGGCGACGACGTCGTCGGCGAGATCACCAGCGGTGCCCTCAGCCCCACCCTCGGCCACCCCGTCGCGATGGCGTTCGTCGCCCCCGCGGCATCCGCCATCGGAACCGAACTGACCATCGACGTGCGCGGAACCCGCATCCCCGCGACCGTCACCGCCCTTCCCTTCTATCGGAGAAACGCATGACCGACCTCACCGCCCTCAGCTACACCTCCGAGCACGAGTGGATCGCCCTCGAGGGTGACATCGCCACCGTGGGCATCACCGATTTCGCCGCCGACAAGCTCGGCGACGTCGTCTTCGTCGAGCTCCCGGGCGCCGACTCGGCCGTCTCGGCCGGCGACGTCTGCGGCGAGATCGAGTCGACCAAGTCGGTCGGCGAGCTCTACGCGCCGCTCTCGGGCACCGTCGTCGAGGTGAACGACGCCGTCGTCGACGACCCCTCCCTGGTCAACGCCGAACCTTTCGCCGGCGGCTGGCTCATCAAGATCCGCGTCGAGGGCGAGCTCCCCGGCGACCTGCTCGACCGCGCCGCCTACGAGGACCTCACCGCATGAGCACCGTCCTTCCTTCCCGCACGGATGCCGGAACCCCGGCCGTCTTCGTCGATCGCCACATCGGCATCGGCGCCGACGCCCAGGCCCGCATGCTCGAGGTCGTCGGCTACGACAGCGTCGAGGCGCTCGTCGAGACCGCCGTCCCGGCATCCATCCACGTGCAGGCCCGCGCCTCCAGCGCGATCCCGACCGCAGCCACCGAGGCTGAGGCCCTGGCGGAGCTGCGAGAGCTGGCATCCGCCAACCGCTCCGCGCGCCCCATGATCGGCCTCGGCTACTACGACACCTTCACCCCGTCGGTGATCGCGCGCAACGTCCTCGAGAACCCGTCCTGGTACACGGCGTACACCCCGTACCAGCCCGAGATCTCGCAGGGCCGCCTCGAGGCGCTCATCAACTTCCAGACGATGGTGACCGATCTCACGGGTCTGGCGACGGCGAACGCGTCGATGCTCGACGAGTCCACCGCCGTGGTCGAGGGGATGCTCGTGGCCCGTCGCGCGTCCAAGGCGAAGACCGACGTGTTCCTCGTCGACGTCGACGCGCTGCCGCAGACCAAGGCGCTGCTGCACCACCGCGCCGCGGCCGTCGGCATCCGCATCCTCGAGACGTCCTTCGAGGGCGAGGTGCCCGAGGCGTTCGGCGCGTTCGTGCAGTACCCCGGCGCGACCGGACGCATCTGGGACTTCTCGGCCGTGGCCGAGTCCGTGCACGCCGCGGGCGGCCTGGTGGTCGCCGCCGCCGACCTGCTCGCGCTGACGCTGCTGCGTTCGCCCGGCGCTCTCGGCGCCGACGTCGCCGTCGGCACCACCCAGCGCTTCGGCGTCCCGCTCGGCTTCGGCGGACCGCACGCCGGCTACATGGCCGTGCGCGCGGGCCTCGAACGCCAACTCCCCGGTCGTCTGGTCGGTGTGTCCCAGGATGCCGTGGGCGCCCCCGCCTACCGGCTGTCGCTGCAGACGCGCGAGCAGCACATCCGCCGCGAGAAGGCGACGTCCAACATCTGCACCGCCCAGGTGCTGCTGGCCGTCATGGCCGCGATGTACGCGGTGTACCACGGCCCCGACGGACTTCGGGCGATCGCGACGCAGGTCGCGCGCAAGGCCGATGCCCTGGCATCCGCTCTGCGTTCGCACGACCTCGACCTCGTCTCGGACGCGTTCTTCGACACCGTGCGCGTGCACGTGCCGGGCCGCGCGCAGGACGTGGTCGATCGCGCCCGCGCCCGCGGGTACCAGCTGCTGTGGATCGACGACGCGACCGTGGGCGTCTCGGTGGACGAGACGACGACGGATGCCGACCTCGCGGCCGTGCTGGACGCCTTCGGCCTCGCCTCCGCGGAACTGTCCGAGGGCGAGGCCCTGCGCGGCGTCGACGGCGCCCTGCACCGCGACGACGACTTCCTCACCCACCCCGTCTTCCACGCGCACCGCAGCGAGACGGCGATGATGCGGTACCTCAAGACCCTCGCCGACCGCGACTACGCGCTCGATCGCGGCATGATCCCGCTGGGGTCGTGCACGATGAAGCTCAACGCGGCGACCGAGATGGCGGCGGTGTCGTGGCCGGAGTTCTCGCGTGTGCACCCCTTCGCTCCCGAGGCCGACGTGCGCGGCTACCTCGAGATGATCGAGCAGCTCGAGCGCTGGCTCGCCGAGGTCACCGGCTACGACGCGGTCTCGCTGCAGCCGAACGCCGGCTCGCAGGGCGAGCTCGCGGGGCTCCTCGCGATCCGCGGCTACCACCTGGCGAACGGCGACCTCGAGCGCACCGTCTGCCTGATCCCGTCGTCGGCGCACGGTACCAATGCGGCGTCGGCGATCCTCGCGGGCATGAAGGTCGTCGTCGTCGCGTGCGACGAGGCCGGCAACGTCGACCTCGGCGACCTTCGGGCCAAGATCGCCCAGCACGCGGCCGAGCTGTCGGCGCTGATGATCACCTACCCGTCGACCCACGGCGTGTACGAGCACGACGTTCTCGACATCACACAGGCCGTGCACGACGCCGGTGGCCAGGTGTACGTCGACGGTGCCAACCTGAACGCCCTGCTCGGATTCGCCCGGTTCGGCGACCTGGGTGGCGACGTGTCGCACCTCAACCTGCACAAGACGTTCGCCATCCCGCACGGCGGCGGCGGACCCGGGGTCGGCCCGGTCGCGGCCAAGACGCACCTCGCGCCGTTCCTGCCCTCGCACCCGTTCTCGCAGCGTGCCGAGCACGCCGGCGGCGTGTTCGA
Source organism: Microbacterium sp. HMWF026 (assembly GCF_003061325.1). Taxonomy (NCBI): domain Bacteria; kingdom Bacillati; phylum Actinomycetota; class Actinomycetes; order Micrococcales; family Microbacteriaceae; genus Microbacterium; species Microbacterium sp. HMWF026. The sequence continues at coordinate 3,052 of NZ_QAJB01000195.1, read as the reverse complement.
CGGCGGGCCGGTGTCGGCCGCTCCGCACGGCTCCGCCGGCATCCTCCCCATCTCGTGGGCGTATGTCCGCATGATGGGCGCCGAGGGTCTGCGTCAGGCCACCGCGGCGGCGGTGCTGTCGGCCAACTACATCGCCGTTCGGCTGCGCGAGCACTACCCCGTGCTGTACGCGGGCGAGGGAGGCCTGGTCGCGCACGAGTGCATCCTCGACCTGCGTCCGCTCAAGGAGCAGACCGGCGTGAGCGTCGACGACGTGGCCAAGCGCCTCATCGACTACGGCTTCCACGCACCGACGATGTCGTTCCCGGTCGCGGGCACCCTGATGGTCGAGCCCACCGAGAGCGAGGACCTCGCCGAGCTGGATCGATTCGTGGATGCCATGATCGCGATCAAGCACGAGGCCCTCGCCGTCGCCGCGGGCGAATGGCCGGCCGACGACAACCCGCTCGTGAACGCCCCGCACACGGCCGAGACCGTCGTGGTGGGGGAGTGGGAGCACCCCTACTCCCGCGAGACCGCCGTGTACCCCGTGCGGTCGCTGATCCGTGGAAAGTACTGGCCCCCCGTCCGCCGCATCGACCAGGCCTACGGTGACCGCAACCTGGTGTGCTCGTGCCCTCCGCCGGAGGCGTTCGCCTGAGCCGCGTCCCGGGGCCGCGCTGCGCGCGGCCCCGGCGGGTCGGCGCCCGTCCGGCGGGCGTCCGGCGCCCGTCCGGCGCGCGTCCGGCGCCCTGTTTCGCGTCCTGTTTCGCGCGAGACTGCACGCTGCTGACTTCTCGGTTGCAGGATGTCGCCGAGTTGTCAGCCACGTGCAGTCTCGCGAGGCGCGCGGCGGCTTGTCCGGGCTGCCGGAGTCGGGCGCGGTGCTCGCGGCGCGTTCCGTCGGGCCACGGCGCGGTCGGCCGGGGCGCGAAGCGCCTCCTTTCCGCGAGACTGCACGCCGCTGACTTCTCGGGTGCAGGATGTCGCCGAGTTGTCAGCCACGTGCAGTCTCGCGAGGCGCGCGGTGGCTTGTCCGGGCTGCCGGAGTCGGGCGCAGTGCGCCGGTCACGAAGCGCCGAGTTGCCGCGAGACTGCACGCCGCTGACTATTCGGTTGCAAAATGTCGCCGAGTTGTCAGCCACGTGCAGTCTCGCTGCGCTCACCCGCTGCGCGCGCAGCCGCGGCACGCACACCCGCGGCACCCGCACCCGCGGCACCCGCGCTACCGCGGGCGCGGGGGACGCAGAGCCGCGGCGAGGCTGTAGAGGTGCGCTGTGTCGGGGGTGGCGACGACCGGGAGCCCCGCGCCGCGGAGCAAGCGGGCCAGGGAGTCCGGGTCGGTCAGATCATCCCACCCCCAGTGCAGCACGGCCCGCGCGCCGGCCGCGCGCAGTCGTCGGTCGCGGTCCTCGCGTTTCTTGATCGCGACGCGCGGGTCTCCGAACCGGCCGTCGTACTTCAGCAGGCCGTCCGCCTCGCCCGCGATACGCAGCTGCGGCCACCACAGGTCGACGCGGTCTCCGTCCCCGGCTGGCGAACCGAACCAGACCTGCAGCTCCGGTTCGGCGAAGCCCGCCCATTCCGCGACAGCGCGGCTCAGTGATTCGAGCGGCGATTCCGCGGCCGGATCCACGCGATGAAGAGCCCACCGCGCCCGCCGTCGACCGCGCGCGGACGCTCGTTCCTCGTTCAGCGTCACGAGGGTGAGAGCGGTGCAGCGTTCATCGACGCGTGCGGCCGCGTCGGCGACGGCGAGGGCGATCGCGGGATGCCGAGTCCTGGCCACGTCGATGCACGTATCGGCGACGGAGGTCAGACGGATGCCGTCGACCTCCTCGATCACGCGGTCCGGGTGGGCGCTGGTGTGCACGCGCACCCCGCCCACCGTCCGGGCCGTCGCGCTCGCCGATCCGAGTACATGGATGTCGTGCGCCGTCCCGATCACGGGGAGTCCGTGCAGCGCCGCCGCGGACTCGAGGCAGAGCACGTCGCCGGGGGCGTTCAGCAGATGCGCCCGGACACGCGCGAGGTACTGCTGCCACGGCGGGAGCGTCTGCCACGCGTCGCGCGGCGCGTAGACCCCGCGCGTCACCTGGATGATGTCGCCGCGGCGCACGCTCCGCGTGGAGTGGGTCACCGCGGCGGCGGGCATCAGCGGGAGGGGCGTGTCGACTGTTCGGTGGAGCACCGTCATCGTTCGACTCTGCCGTCCGCGATCGCCCGGATTCGACGGCATCCCTCGATCTGTGGACGGCTTGTTCTCGCGACCGTCGGTGCAGGAGCCGCGACCTCGGCGCCGAAACTGCACCCGCCCGACAACTCGGTTGCAGGATGTCGCCGAGTTGTCAGCCGCGTGCAGTCTCGCGGCCCCGGGCCGCGCCCGGCGGCCGCGCCGCGCCGCGCCCGGCGACCGCCGCCGCGCCCGCCCGGCCCCGGGGATCGCTCAGGAGGCGTTGGGTAAAGTGCCCCTGTGCACCACGGGCTGAACGACGTTCCTCGACCGACTCGACGACGCCGCGGTGCGGGCCGTCTGATCGCGCTGCTCGCCGCGGCCGGTGTCGTGCTGGCCGGCTGCTCGGCCGCCGAACCGGCACCCGCCCCCGAGAAGGAGCAGCGCACGAGCCTCACGCTCGGCGTCGTCGGCGAGCTCACCAGCTTCAACGCCGCGACCGCGACGGGCGCGACGGCGGCCAACCGCGCCGTGTCGGCGTTGCTCGACGAGCGGCTGGGATCGATCGACGGCTCGCTCCAGGTCGTCCCCAACGACGGTCTCGGACGCATCACGCGCGTGCAGGGCGATCCGCTCAAGGTCAGCTACGAACTGTTCACCGACCGCGTGTGGTCGGACGGCACGGCCGTCACCCTCGACGACCTCGTGTTCGGCTGGGCCGTCAGCTCCCACTTCTTCGACGACGCCACCTACGACGTCAACGGACAGGTCGTCTCGGGCACGCGCTACTTCAACACCGCGATGCCGGCCGACCCGAACGCGCGCACGGCGCGTCCGATCGTCGATCGCGCCGACGACACCCTGACCCTGACCTACGACCAGCCGTTCGCGGACTGGAAC
>NZ_QAJB01000194.1:0-22836 GCF_003061325.1 Microbacterium sp. HMWF026 | reverse complement strand
ACCCCGCGCCCCGCCGACGTCGCCGTCGCGCAGCCGCGGGACACGGCATCCCCCCTCTCCACCGAAGGAGCACTCATGACCACCCCGCTCACCTCCGCCCGCCGCATCCCGGCCGATCTGCCGGAGCGCATCCAGCACTACATCGGCGGTCGCTTCGTCGATTCGGTCGACGGCGACACCTTCGACGTCCTCGACCCGGTGACCAACACCACGTACGTGACCGCGGCGGCGGGCAAGAAGGCCGACGTCGACCTCGCCGTCGCCGCCGCACGGAAGGCGTTCACCGAGGGGCCGTGGCCGCGGATGCTGCCCCGCGAGCGCTCGCGGGTGCTCCACCGCATCGCCGACCTCGTCGAGTCGCGCGACGAGCGCCTCGCCGAGCTCGAGTCCTTTGACTCGGGTCTGCCCATCACGCAGGCGCTGGGGCAGGCGCGTCGCGCCGCCGAGAACTTCCGCTTCTTCGCCGACCTGATCGTCGCCCAGACCGACGACGCCTTCAAGGTTCCCGGACGCCAGCTCAACTACGTCAACCGCAAGCCGATCGGCGTCGCGGGCCTGATCACGCCGTGGAACACCCCGTTCATGCTCGAGTCGTGGAAGCTCGGTCCCGCGCTCGCGACCGGTAACACCGTGGTGCTCAAGCCCGCGGAGTTCACGCCGCTGTCGGCATCCCTGTGGGCCGGCATCTTCGAAGAGGCGGGACTGCCCGAGGGGGTGTTCAACCTCGTCAACGGCCTCGGCGAGGACGCGGGGGACGCGCTCGTGAAGCACCCCGACGTGCCGCTCATCTCGTTCACCGGCGAGAGCTCGACGGGCCAGCTCATCTTCGCGAACGCGGCGCCGTTCCTGAAGGGACTGTCGATGGAGCTCGGCGGCAAGAGCCCCGCGATCGTCTTCGCGGATGCCGACCTCGACGCCGCGATCGACGCGACCATCTTCGGCGTCTTCTCGCTCAACGGCGAGCGCTGCACCGCGGGCAGCCGCATCCTCGTGGAGCGCTCGGTCTACGACGAGTTCGTCGAGCGCTACGCCGCGCAGGCCGATCGCGTGACGGTCGGATACCCCGACGACCCCGCGACCGAGGTCGGCGCCCTGGTGCACCCCGAGCACTACGCGAAGGTCATGTCGTACGTGGAGCTCGGCAAGACCGAGGGACGCCTGGTCGCCGGTGGCGGCCGTCCCGACGAATTCCCCGAGGGCAACTTCGTCCGTCCCACCGTGTTCGCCGACGTCGCCCCCGACGCGCGCATCTTCCAGGAGGAGATCTTCGGCCCCGTCGTGGCGATCACGCCCTTCGACACCGAAGAAGAAGCGCTCGCCCTGGCGAACGACACGAAGTACGGCCTCGCCGCCTACGTGTGGACGAACGACCTGAAGCGCGCCCACCTCTTCGCGCAGAACGTCGAGGCCGGCATGGTGTGGCTGAACTCCAACAACGTCCGCGACCTGCGCACCCCGTTCGGCGGTGTGAAGGCCTCGGGCCTGGGCCACGAGGGCGGCTATCGCTCGATCGACTTCTACACCGATCAGCAGGCCGTGCACATCACGCTCGGCGGCGCCCACAACCCCACCTTCGGCAAAGGAGCCTGAGATGACCGACCGCAGCAAGATGACCCGCACCTCGTCGGGGTTCTTCGTCTCGCAGGAGGCCCCCATCGAGGCCTCGATTCCCATCCCCACCCCCACCTCGCCCGCGCCCGACATCCTGCGCTGCGCCTACATGGAGCTCGTGGTCACCGACCTCGCGGCATCCCGCGTCTTCTATGTCGACGTGCTGGGCCTGCACGTCACCGAAGAGGACGACGAGGCGATCTACCTGCGATCGACCGAGGAGTTCATCCACCACAACCTGGTGCTGCGCCGGGGCGACGTGGCCGCGGTCGCCGCGTTCTCGTACCGCGTGCGCTCAGCCGACGACCTCGACAGGGCGGTGGCGTTCTACGAAGAGCTCGGCTGCGACGTCCGCCGCGAGCCGAACGGTTTCACGAAGGGCATCGGCGACTCCGTGCGCGTGGTCGACCCGCTCGGCTTCCCGTACGAGTTCTTCTTCGACACCGAGCACCAGGAGCGCCTGTCGTGGCGCTACGACCTGCACTCCCCCGGCGAGCTCGTGCGCCTGGACCACTTCAACCAGATCACCCCCGACGTGCCCCGCGCGGTGAACTTCATGCAGTCGCTCGGCTTCCGCGTGACCGAGGACATCCAGGACGAAGAGGGCACCGTCTACGCCGCGTGGATGCGCCGCAAGCCCACCGTGCACGACACCGCCATGACCGGCGGCGACGGACCGCGCATGCACCACGTGTGCTTCGCCACGCACGAGAAGCACAACATCCTCGCCATCTGCGACAAGCTCGGCGCCCTCCGCCGATCGGATGCCATCGAGCGCGGCCCCGGCCGCCACGGCGTCTCGAACGCGTTCTACCTGTACCTGCGCGACCCCGACGGCCACCGCGTCGAGATCTACACGCAGGACTACTACACCGGCGACCCCGACAACCCCGTCATCACGTGGGACGTCCACGACAACCAGCGTCGCGACTGGTGGGGCAACCCCGTCGTCCCCTCCTGGTACACCGAGGGCTCGCTCGTGCTCGACCTCGACGGCAACCCGCAGCCGGTCCGCGCCCGCGAGGACTCCAGCGAGATGGCCGTCACCATCGGCGCCGACGGGTTCAGCTACACCCGCGCGCCCGAGGACGCGGCATCCGGTCCCGGCGAGTTCAAGCTCGGCAACCAGCTCTGACCCCCTCTTCGCGCGAGATGCCAGTATTCGTCGCCGGGAACCCCTCCGAAGCGACGATTCTCGGCGCCTCACGCGGCACGAACAGGAGACCCATGCTCACCGACGCACAGATCGACGCCATCGCGGCCGAACTCGCCGAGGCCGACCGCACCCACGCGGTGATTCCACGGATCACGGCCAGATACCCGGATGCCGTGGTCGAGGACTCCTACGCGATCCAGGGCCGCTGGCGCGACACGCAGATCGCCGCGGGTCGCACGCTCGTCGGCCGCAAGATCGGACTGACCTCCAAGGCCATGCAGCAGGCCACGGGCATCACCGAGCCGGACTACGGAGTGATGTTCGACGACACCGTCTACCGCTCGGGCGACGACATCCCGGTCGCACTGTTCTCGAACGTGCGCATCGAGGTCGAGCTGGCCTTCGTGCTGAAGACCGCGCTCGAGGGCCCCGCCTGCACGCTCGTGGACGCCCTCGCCGCGATCGACTTCGCGGTGCCCGCGCTCGAGGTGCTGAACTCGCACATCGAGCTCGAGGGACGCACGATCGTCGACACGATCAGCGACAACGCCGCCTACGGCGCGATGGTGCTCGGCGACGTGCGCAAGCGTCCCGACGAGATCGACCTGCGGTGGGTGCCGGGTGTGCTGAGCCGTAACGGCGAGATCGAAGAAACGGGCGTCGCCGCGGGCGTCCTCGGCCACCCGGCGACGGGCGTCGCGTGGCTCGCGAACAAGTTCCACCAGCACGGCGCGCGCCTCGAGGCGGGCGAGATCATCCTGGCAGGATCGTTCACCCGGCCCATGTGGGTCTCCCGGGGCGACGACGTGCTCTGCGACTACGGACCGATGGGAACGATCTCATGCCGCTTCGTCTGAACCCGACCTTCCGCGCCGCGCTCGCGGCATCCGATCGCCCCCTCGCGGGCATGTGGCTGTGCACCGGCAACCCGGTGATCGCCGAGGTCGCCGCGGGCTCCGGCCTGGACTGGCTGCTGATCGATATGGAGCACTCCGCGACCTCGGTCGAGCAGGTGCTCGTACAGCTCCAGGTCGCGGCCGCCTACCCGATCACCCCCGTCGTGCGCGTCCCCTCGAACGACCCCGTCACGATCAAGAGGGTGCTCGACGTCGGCGCGCAGAACCTCATCGTGCCGATGGTGTCGTCCGCCGACGAGGCGCGCGCCGCGGTCGCGGCCACCCGGTATCCGCCCGCCGGTGTGCGCGGCGTCGGCAGCGCCCTCGCCCGCAGCGCGCGCTGGAACCGCGTCGACGACTACCTCGCCGACGCCAGCGCGCACGTCTCGCTGACCGTGCAGATCGAAACGACCGCGGGGGTCGACGCGGCGGCCGAGATCGCCGCCGTCGACGGGGTGGATGCCGTCTTCGTCGGTCCCGCGGACCTGTCGGCATCCATGGGTCTGTTGGGTCGGCAGTCGCACCCCGACGTGGTCGCGGCGGTGCACGCCGTGTTCGCCGCGTGCCGGGATGCCGCGACCCCGGTCGGCGTGAACGCCTTCGACCCGGCGGTGGCCGAGGCCTACCTCGACGCGGGCGCAGACTTCGTCGCGGTCGGTGCCGACGTGGCGTTGCTGGCCCGGGCGTCCGAGGCGTTGGCGGCGCGGTTCGTCACGGGACGGCAGGACGGGCGCGCGAGCTACTGACGGCCGCGGCGTCGGCCCGACCGGTCGCGGCGTCGTGCCGACCGCGGCGTTCCGGAACGGGCCCGGTCGTCACGGGGCCCGCGACGCCCCGAGCGCGACGAGTTCCGCGCGGGTCGCGACGCCGGCCTTGCGCAGCAGGTTCGACACGTGGAACTTCGCGGTGTTCTCGCTGATGCTCAGCTGGGTCGCGATGGCGCGGTTGCGCGCACCCGCGACGACGAGAGTCAACACCTCCCTCTCGCGGGGACTCAGGTCGACCGCGTCGTCCAGCATCTCGGGGCGGGCCGGGGGATCGAGAGGGAGCCGCACCGACAGCTCGGATCCCCAGCCCACGGTGGAGGCGACCTCGAAGTCGCCGTTGAGCGCGCTCACACGCTCCACGATCGGGCGCAGCGAATCGTCGTGCGCGGTCAGGCGCCCCTCGCCGTCGTCGCGGATGCCGATCAACAGGTTGAGCCCGTCGCAGTCCCACTGGATGCGGACGCGGTGCGGCGCCCCGCGGTCGAGCAGGGCGAGGACGGCGCTGCGCACGATGGCGCGTGCCTCGTGCGCCACCTCTCCGGGAAGGGCGCGACCGGTGGTGGGCGGCTCGACGAACTGCACATCGAGGTCGCCGTGGCGGACGAGCGGGCGCAGGTCGCTGCGCAGCCGCGCGAAGGCGCCCGTGACCGGCTCGAGCAGGGCGCTGCGCTGGCGATCCGTCGAAGTCCGCAGCACCACCAACGCCGCCGCGGCCGCCTCGATCGCCAGGGCGCGAGCCGCGCGGTCGTCCAGACGGGGTGAGCGCAGGATGGCCAGCACGGACTCCAGCGTGACGGCGTGGCGGTCCGCCTGCTCGGCGACGACGCGTTCGTGCTCGATGACGAGCGCGCGCGAGGCCGGCGACGGCAGGGGTCCACTCTCGATCATGACCTCAACCTAGCCCAGCGGACACACCTACCCGTTCGGGTAGGCACCCCTCTGCCGTCGACCGGCATCGCCGCGCGCCGGCCGCGCCGAGCATGGACCCATGCCCTCTTCCGCCGCCCCCGTCGAGACCTCCCTCGCCCGCATCGCCGCCGAGGTGGCATCCGTCCTCGACCGCCTCGTGGCCGAGCCCGGCGATCTGGAGCGCGTCCTCGACGTCCTCACCGAGGCGGATCGCGTCTTCGTCCTCGGAGCCGGACGCTCCGGCTCGGCGCTTCGCATGACCGCGATGCGTCTCATGCACCTGGGGCTCGACGTCCACGTCGTCGGCGAGACCACGACACCCGCGATCCGCGCCGGCGACGCGCTTCTCACGGCCAGCGGGTCGGGCACCACCCCCGCGATCGTCCGGGCCGCCGAGACCGCGGCCGCGGTGGGGGCGCGGATCGCGGCGATCACCACGGCATCCGACTCCCCCCTCGCCGCCGCCGCCGACGCCCTCGTCGTCATCCCCGCGGCGGCCAAGCTCGACCGCTCGGCCACGGCCTCGGCGCAGTACGCCGGGGCCCTGTTCGAGCAGGTCGTCGTCCTCGTGGGCGACGCCGTGTTCGACGCCCTGTGGCAGCGCTCCGGTCTCGACGCCGATGACCTGTGGCCCCGCCACGCCAACCTCGAATGACCCACCCCAGAGAGTAAGGACACCCGCATGAAGCTTCAGTTCGCCATGGACACCCTGTCCACCGAGGCCGCCCTCGACCTCGCCGCCGCGGCCGCGCCGCACGTCGACATCCTCGAGCTCGGCACCCCCCTCATCAAGAGCGAGGGCCTCTCGGCCATCACCGCGATCAAGCAGGCGCACCCCGACAAGATCGTCTTCGCCGATCTCAAGACGATGGATGCCGGTGAGCTCGAGGCCGACATCGCCTTCTCCGCCGGAGCGGATCTCGTGACGGTGCTCGGTTCGGCCGGCGACAGCACGATCGCCGGCGCCGTCAAGGCCGCGAAGAAGCACGGCAAGGGTGTCGTCGTCGACCTCATCGGCGTCGCGGACAAGCCCGCCCGGGCCAAGGAGGTCGTGGCGCTCGGCGCCGAGTTCGTCGAGATGCACGCCGGCCTGGACGAGCAGGCCGAGGAGGGCTTCACCTTCGGAACGCTGCTGCGCGACGGCGAAGCGGCCGGCGTGCCGTTCTCGGTCGCCGGAGGCGTAAACGTCTCGAGCATCGCCGACGTGCAGAAGTCGGGCGCCCAGGTCGCCGTCGCGGGCAGCGCCATCTACAGCGCCCCCGACGTGGGCGCCGCGGCCGCCGCGCTGCGCGCCGCGATCGTCTGACCGCACGGAGCGCAACGACAGAGGGACCGGGCCGCTACGGCCCGGTCCCTCTGTCGTCTCGGAGGATCAGTCCTCGTCGTCGTCCTCTTCGTCGTCGTCGCCGATGATCTCGATGTCCTCGACCTCGAGCTCGGGCGTGAGCTGCACGTGCACGAGCGCGTCGGGGAACGAGGTCTGGCCGGCGAACACCACGATGATGGCGTCGGCGAACACGCCCACGCCGATGGCCTCGAGGTCGGTGCGCAGGTCGACGTCCGCGTCGAGTTCGTCGTCGTCGAGCGCGTCCTCGATGTCGCTCGAGACCTCTTCGACGATCGCGCGCCAGCGGTCCTCGCTCACCGACAGGACGTCCTTGAGGTTGGACAGGATCGCGTCGAGGTCGGGCTCGTCGTCCTCGTCCAGCTCGGGGTCGAGATCGACCTCGACCTCGACGCCGGCGGCATCCAGGTGTCCGGAACCGATGACGCTGTCTTCGTCGATCTGGGCGTCTTCGAGCAGGCCGCTCTCGGTGACGCGGCGGAGGAGGTCGTTCAGCACGGACTCAGTCATAGAAGAACTCTGACACGTCCCGGCGCCGGGCGCCTCCCCCATTGCGCGCGACATCCCGTGTGTTCAGCGTGCGGCACGCCGTGGTTCACCGATCGACGGTGGCGACGGGATGCCGCGCACCCCGCGTCAGACGGATGCCGCCCGCTCCGCCGCCTCGACGACGTTGGTCATGAGCAGCGCGACGGTCATGGGTCCCACCCCGCCCGGGTTGGGCGAGACGAAGCCCGCGACCTCGGCGACGTCGGGATGCACGTCCCCGTGGACGCGGCTCTTGCCGGTCTCGGGGTCGGTCTCACGGGTCACGCCCACGTCGAGCACCGCGGCGCCCGGCTTGACGTCCTCGGCGCGGACGATGTGCTTGACGCCCGCGGCGGCGACGATCACGTCCGCCTCGCGCAGGTGCTTCGCCAGGTCGGCCGTGCCCGTGTGGGTCAGGGTCACCGTGGCGTTGATCTCGCGGCGCGTCAGCAGCAGACCGATGGAGCGGCCGATCGTGACGCCGCGCCCGACGACCACCACCTCTTTGCCCTTCAGGTCGTAGTCGTTGCGCAGCAGCAGCTCGATGACCCCCCGCGGGGTGCACGGCAGCGGCGTGAGGATCGGGGCGTTGACGTTGAGCACCAGGCGCCCGAGGTTGGTGGGGTGCAGGCCGTCGGCATCCTTGGCCGGATCGATGCGCTCGAGGATCGCGTCGGTGTCGATGTGCTTCGGCAGCGGCAGCTGCACGATGTAGCCGTGGCACGCGGGGTCGGCGTTGAGACGGTCGATCACGGCCTCGACCTCGTCCTGCGTGGCGTCGGCGGGGAGCTCGACCTGGATGGAGTTCATCCCGATCGCCTCGGACTGCTTGTGCTTCATGCCCACGTAGAGCTGCGAGGCGGGGTCGGCGCCGACGAGCACGGTCGCAATGCCCGGGACGATGCCCTTCGCGCGCAGCGCCGCCACGCGCTCGGTGAGCTCGGCCTTGATCGCCGCGGATGCGGCCTTTCCGTCGAGAATCGTCGCCGTCATGGCATCCCTCGTTCCGTGTCTGTCGTTCTCATGATGGTGTCGCTGCCGCTGTCCCGGCCATGGCTGGTGCGTCGGGCGTTGGCGCCGTCGCCGTCGCCGGTATCACCGCACCGATAAACGCCGATGCTGTCGAGACACGCGGCCTGGCACCGTGTCTCGACAGAAACACCGTTTATCGACGCTCGGGCCGGGCGACTGCCGCTCGGGACCGCCCGACTGCCGCTCGCGACCGCGCGACTGACGCCCGGGACCGCGCGACTGCGGCGCCGCGAGCCCGACGCGGAGAGCACCGGATGCCGGGGCGGGGCCGCACACGCGGCCCCACCCCGGCGAGGGCTCACTGCTGCAGGTCGGGGTACAGCGGGAACGCGGCGGTCAGCGCCGCCACGCGGGCGCGCAGGGCCTCGACGTCGGCGCCGGGGATCAGCGCGAGGGCGATGACGTCGGCCACCTCGGTGAACTCGGCGTCGCCGAAGCCGCGGGTCGCGAGGGCGGGCGTACCGATGCGCAGGCCCGAGGTCACCATGGGCGGGCGCGGGTCGTTCGGCACCGCGTTGCGGTTGACGGTGATGTGGATGTCGTGCAGCAGGTCTTCGGCCTGCTTGCCGTCGATCTCGGCCTCGCGCAGGTCGACGAGCACGAGGTGCACGTCGGTGCCGCCCGAGCGCACGGCGATGCCGGCGTTCTTGACGTCGTCCCGGGTGAGGCGGTCCGCCAGGATGGCCGCTCCCCGCAGGGTGCGCTCCTGGCGCTCCTTGAACTCGGGCGTCATCGCCAGCTTGAAGGCCGTCGCCTTGGCGGCGATGACGTGCATGAGCGGACCGCCCTGCTGGCCCGGGAAGACCGCGGTGTTGATCTTCTTGGCCAGGTCGGCGTCGTTGGTGAGGATGAGGCCCGAGCGGGGACCGCCGATGGTCTTGTGCACGGTGGTCGAGACGACGTGCGCGTGCGGGATCGGCGAGGGGTGCACGCCCGCGGCGACGAGGCCCGCGAAGTGCGCCATGTCGACCCACAGCAGCGCCCCGACCTCGTCGGCGATCGCGCGGAAGGCGGCGAAGTCGAGCTGGCGGGGGTAGGCCGACCAGCCGGCGATGATGACCTTGGGCTTGTGCTCGACGGCGAGGCGACGCACCTCGTCCATGTCGATGACGCTGGTCTCGGGGTCGACGCCGTAGGCGACGATGTCGTACAGACGGCCCGAGAAGTTGATCTTCATGCCGTGCGTCAGGTGACCGCCCTGGTCGAGGGCGAGACCGAGCAGCGTGTCGCCGGGGCGCGCGATCGCGTGCAGCACGGCCGCGTTCGCCGAGGCGCCCGAGTGCGGCTGGACGTTGGCGAACTCCGCGCCGAACAGGGCCTTGGCCCGCTCGATGGCGAGCGATTCGGCGACGTCGACCTCTTCGCATCCGCCGTAGTAGCGGCGGCCGGGGTAGCCCTCGGCGTACTTGTTGGTCAGCACCGAGCCCTGCGACTGCAGCACCGAGACCGGCACGAAGTTCTCGGACGCGATCATCTCGAGGAACCCGCGCTGGCGGTCGAGCTCGCGCTCGAGCACCTGGGCGATCTCGGGATCGACCTCGGACAGAGGGGCGTTGAAGTACGGATCGGTCATGCGATCTCCTTGACGATGGTTCCGGATGCCGCGGACTCGGCGAGCCCGCGAAGATACCGCATCGACCCAGGCGTGCGGTCGAATACCGTCAAGCGGTCGCTCCCCGGTGGTTACCCACCTCAACGCCAGTCGCGACGCTGCCACTTTAGCGGGTATCGGGGCGCGATCCGGGCTGCTTCCGGCATCCACTGGTCCTCCACAGGTGCGGCTGCGGCCGTTGTCGACTCGACGCCGAGGGATCACGGATGCCGCGACCGCGAGCCCGCGTAAAATGGGGGCGTGACCGACTCCCCCCACGTGCGCGCGCAGGCGCCCCTCGCTCCCGGAATGCGCCCCCGGCCGTCGGCCGTCGAGATCGGCAGCGTCGTGTGCGGGCTCTTCGCCTTCGTCACGCTGGCCATCTGGGGATTCACCGCGTGGCCGCTGCCGTGGAACATCGTCGCCGGTATCGGCGCCCCGGCTCTCGCGATCATCGTCTGGGCGCTGTTCGTCTCTCCCCGCGCCGTCCTCGCGGTCCACCCCTTCGTGCGCGCCCTCGTCGAGCTGTTCGTCTACGCCGCGGCGACCGTGGCCTGGTGGAGCATGGGGCAGGCGCTCATCGGTCTGGTCTTCGCGATCGTCGCCGTCACCTTCGGCGCGCTGAACGGACGCCGGCGCCTGGCATGACCGACGCCGTCGCGCTGCTCCGGGCCGAGCTCGGCGAGCGCGTCGACACCTCGGCGAGCGCCCTCGAGGCCGCACGCTCCGACAAGTCCGGCCACGCGGCCGCGGGCCTTCCCCTCGCGGTCGTGAACGCGGGATCCATCGCCGACGTCCAAGCCGTGATGCGCATCGCCACCGCCACCCGCACGCCCGTCGTCCCGCGCGGTGCCGGCACGGGACTGGCCGGCGGGGCCAACTCCGGCGGTGGCGAGATCAGCCTCTCGCTGCGCGGGATGGACCGCATCCTCGAGGTGCGCCCCGACGATCTTCTCGCGGTGGTGGAGCCCGGCATCCTGAACGCCGACCTCAACGCGCAGCTCGCCCCGCACGGCGTGTGGTGGGCACCCGACCCGGCCAGCCGCGCCATCTCGACGGTCGGCGGCAACATCGCCACCGGCGCCGGCGGCCTGTTGTGCGCCAAGTACGGCGTGGTGCGCGATGCGGTGCTCGGCGTCGACCTCGTGCTCGCCGACGGACGACTGCTTCACCTGGGACACCGCAGCGTCAAGGGCGTGACCGGTCTGGACCTCACCTCGCTCGTCATCGGCTCCGAGGGCACCCTGGGCGTGGTGGTCGGAGCGACCCTCAAACTGCGCCGCGCCGTCGAGGGCGAACGGGTCACGCTGACCGCCCTGTTCGACGGCGTCCGCGCCGCGGCCGTCGCCTCCGCCGCCGTCACCGCCTCGGGCGTGCAGCCCGCGATCATGGAGCTGATGGATGCGACGAGCCTGGCGGCCGCGCACCGCCTGCTCGGGCTGTCGGCACCCGCTCCCGGTGTCGCCCAGCTGACGGTCCAAACCGACGGACCCGTCGCCGCGGACGAGGCGCGGGCGATCGCGGACGTCCTGCGCGCGGCCGGGGGAACCGTCGCGATCGCCCGTGACGCCGCCGAGGGCGAGCAGCTGCTCGCGGTCCGCCGGGCGATGCACCCCGCGATGGAGACGCTCGGCACGACGCTCATCGAAGACGTCTCGGTGCCGCGCAGCGCGCTGCCCGACATGTTCGACGAGATCGCCCGCATCGAGGAGCGGTTCGGTCTGGTCATCCCCGCCGTCGCCCACGCCGGCGACGGCAACCTGCACCCCAACTTCGTGTTCGAGGGCCCCGAGGTGCCCGCGGTGGTGTGGGAGGCCGCCGAGGAGCTGTTCCGCGCCGCCCTCCGCCTCGGTGGGACGCTGACCGGCGAGCACGGCATCGGGGTGCTCAAGCGGCGCTGGCTGGCCGACGAGCTCGGCGACGACCAATGGGCCCTGCAGCGTCAGATCGCACGGGTGTTCGACCCCCTCGGCATCCTGAATCCGGGCAAGGTCTTCGCCGACTGAGCGGCGCGGCGGTCCCTCCCGGCTGACCATGTGATGAGACCGTGATGTGGAGGATCGATTCCCCGTCACATCCGCGCATAGCATGAGAAGACTGACTTCTGGGGGGTTTGACTATGACCGACGGCGCACCTGGCACCGACGGCGCGACGTACGCCTGGGCTCCCACCGAGCCCGCGAAGCGCAAGAACCGCTCCGGCCTGTGGATCGGCATCCCCGCCGGTGCGACGGCCGTGGCCCTCATCGCGGCGTCGCTCGTGCTGATCGCGCCGGGCGCGTCGGTCGCCGGCGTGCAGATCGGCGGCCTCACCGCCGGCGCCGCCGCGCAGGCCATCTCGACCCGTCTGGCGGACACGACGATCACGGTCGACAGCCCGGCCGGTGCGGTCACGGTCACCGGTGCCGAGCTCGGCGCGACCGTCGACGCGGCGGCTCTCGCCGACAAGGCCTTCTCCGACAACCCGATGTGGAAGCCCGCCGCGTGGTTCCCCGAGGGCACGGGCGTGTCGGTGCAGATCGACGCCGCCGAGGCGGCCGCGGCCCTCAGCGCCAAGGCCCCCGGCGCGTACCGCGCCCCGGTCGACGCGACCCTGGCCTACGACGCCGGCTCGCAGGCCTACGTCACCACGCCCGCCCAGCCCGGCGAGGGCATCGACACGGCCGCCGTCACCGCCGCGCTGCAGTCGGCCTTCGACGCCGGCACCCCCGCGACCGAGGTCGAAGCCACGCTCGTCCCGGTCGACGCCGCCGTCTCGACCGAAGAGGCCGACGCGGCCGTCGCCTCGCTCAACGGCATCCTGGACTCCGCCGGCTTCTACATCGGCGACGAGCGCACCGTGCCCGTCGACCGCGCGACCGCCGCGTCGTGGCTGACCGTCACCCCCGACGGCAAGGGCGACTTCGCGATCTCGGCCGACGAGTCCGCGATCGCCGCGGCCGTCCAGGGTCTTCCCGCCGCCGTGAACCGCGCCGCGGTCAACGCGGACGTGATCGTCGACACCGGCGGAGAGGTCATCAAGACCCTGACCGAGGGACAGACGGGCCGCACCCTCGGCGACACCGGCAGCGTCGCCGCGGCCTTCGCGAAGCAGCTCGCCGACGGCAACGGCCGCTACGCGCTCGACGTCGCCGAGACGGCCTTCGACACGACCAAGACCGAGCGCCGCATCGACGTCAACCTGAGCACGCAGACCACGACGCTCTGGCAGAACGGTCAGGTGTACCGGTCGTACACGATCTCGTCGGGAGCGGGCGACCACGCCACGCACACCGGCGAGTTCCGCATCGGCTGGAAGACCGAGATGCAGGACATGGGCTGCGTCCCCGGCTACGACTACTGCACGAAGGACGTCCCCTGGGTCGCCTACTTCAACGGCGACGAGGGCTTCCACGGCACGTACTGGCACAACAACTTCGGAACGCCGATGAGCCACGGCTGCATCAACATGACGATCCCGCAGGCCAAAGAGCTGTACGACTGGGCCTACCGCGGCACCGAGGTGTCGGTCCACTACTGAGTCCTGCTCCCCGTGGAGGGGCGGATGCTTCGGCATCCGCCCCTCTGTCGTTCGTCCCGGCAGGTCGGCGTCATCTCGTCCGGCGTCGCTCCGCTGCATGCCCGCCCTGCGCTCTTTCCCGACATCATGCGTCCGTGGCCCCCGGCGAGCGCAAATCCTGCAATGGGGCCTCCGAGGGCCCGGCAACCGGCAGATCGCGGGAATTGTGCCCCGCCGACCAGCGGCCCGGACATGCAGAAGGGGCGGATGCCGATCGGCATCCGCCCCTTGCGGGTCGAGGGTCAGCGCAGGGCGTCGACCACGGCGTTCAGCGTCGCCGAGGGGCGCATGACCTTCTCGACGAGCGCCGTGTTGGGGCGGTAGTAGCCGCCGATCTCGGCGTGGTGGCCCTGGACGGCGTTGAGCTCGGCGACGATGGTCTGCTCCTCTGCCGCCAGCTTCTCGGCGACCGGTGCGAAGACGGCGGCCAGGTCGGCATCCGTCGTCTGCTTCGCCAGCTCCTGGGCCCAGTACAGGGCGAGGTAGAAGTGGCTGCCGCGGTTGTCGATCGTGCCCAGCGCACGACCCGGCGACTTGTCGTTCTCGAGGAACGTGCCGGTGGCGGCGTCGAGCGTCTGCGCGAGGACGCGCGCGCGGTCGTTGCCGGTGGTGTCGGCGAGGTGCTCGAGCGAGGCCGCGAGCGCGAAGAACTCACCCAGCGAGTCCCAGCGGAGGTAGTCCTCTTCGACGAGCTGCTGCACGTGCTTGGGAGCAGAACCGCCCGCACCGGTCTCGAACAGGCCGCCGCCCGCGAGCAGCGGGACGATCGAGAGCATCTTGGCGCTCGTGCCCACCTCGAGGATCGGGAACAGGTCGGTGAGGTAGTCGCGCAGCACGTTGCCCGTGACCGAGATGGTGTCCTCGCCGCGACGGATGCGCTCGAGCGAGTACCGCGTGGCCTCGGCCGGGGCGAGGATCTCGATCGTGAGGCCCTCGGTGTCGTGGCCGCCCAGGTACTCGTGCACCTTGGCGATGAGGTTGCGGTCGTGCGCGCGGGTCTCGTCGAGCCAGAACACGGCGGGCACGCCGGTGGCGCGGGCGCGGGTGACGGCGAGCTTGACCCAGTCGCGCACGGCGACGTCCTTGGTCTGCGTCGCGCGCCAGATGTCGCCCGTGCTCACCTCGTGCTCGAGCAGCACGTCGCCGTTCGAGGCGACGACCTGCACGCGGCCCGCGGCGGGGATCTCGAACGTCTTGTCGTGGCTGCCGTACTCCTCGGCCGCCTGGGCCATCAGGCCGACATTGGGGACCGAACCGATGGTGGCCGGGTCGAGCGGACCGTTCGCGATGACGTCCTCGATCGTCGCCTGGTACACCCCGGCGTACGAGGAGTCGGGGATGACGGCGAGGGTGTCGTCCTCTCCCCCGTCCGCGCCCCACAATTTGCCGCCGTTGCGGATGAGCGCGGGCATCGAGGCATCCACGATGACGTCCGAGGGCACGTGCAGGTTGGTGATGCCCTTGTCGCTGTTGACGTACGACAGACGGGGGCCCGAGGCCAGCGCCTCGTGGATCTCGGCGGCGATGGCGTCGCCACCCTCGACGTTCGACAGACCCGCGAGGATCGAGCCGAGGCCGTCGTTGGGGGTCAGGCCCGCGGCGGCGAGGGCGTCGCCGTGCCGGTCGAAGACGTCGGCGAAGAAGGCCTTCACGACGTGGCCGAAGATGATCGGGTCGCTGACCTTCATCATCGTGGCCTTGAGGTGCACCGAGTAGAGCACGTCGTCGGCCTTGGCCTGCGCGAGCGTGTCGGCGAGGAAGGCGTCCAGGGCCGCGGCCGAGAGGAACGTGGCATCCACGATCTCTCCCTGCAGGACCTTCAGGCCCTCCTTGAGCGTCTTCGTCTCGCCGTCGGCCGACACGTGCTGGATCGTGAGCACGTCGTCGTCGGCGATGACGACCGACTTCTCGTTCGAGCGGAAGTCGTCGTGGCCGAGGGTGGCGACGCGGGTCTTCGAACCCGCGCCGAACGCCTTGTTGCGGTGCGGGTGCTTCTTGGCGTAGTTCTTCACGGCCAAGGGCGCGCGGCGATCGCTGTTGCCCTCGCGCAGCACCGGGTTGACGGCCGAACCCTTGATGCGGTCGTAGCGGGCGCGCACGTCCTTGTCTTCGACGCTCGACGCCTCGTCCGGGTAGTCGGGGATGTCGTAGCCCTGCGACTGCAGCTCGGCGATCGCGGCCTTGAGCTGGGGAATGGATGCCGAGATGTTCGGCAGCTTGATGATGTTCGCCTCGGGCAGCGTCGCGAGCCCGCCGAGCTCGGCGAGCGCGTCGCCCACCTGCTGCTCGGGCGTCAGGCGCTGCGGGAAGGCCGCGAGGATGCGGCCGGCGAGCGAGATGTCGCGGGTCTCGACGTCGACGCCCGCCTGCTTCGTGACGGCCTGCACGATGGGCAGGAACGACGCGGTGGCGAGAGCCGGCGCCTCGTCGGTGTACGTGTAGATGATGGTGGAATCGGGCACGTCAGATCTCTCCGTAGAGGCGGCCAGGGTTGACGCCCAGCCTATCGCACCGCGGCAAAGTGTCTTGATATCAAGATAATTCGGATGCCGCCGCCCCGGCGTGGCCGGACGACGAACGCATGCGGGGGCATGCGATCTTGGGGGCGGGGTGGCCGTGCCGCTAGCCTGGGCGCATGGCCGACCTGCGTCTCGTCGAACTGTCCGCCGCCACGATCGTGGCCGTCAACACGCTCTCGCTCAAGCCCGGGCAGGAGCAGTTCCTCGCGCCGGTGAGCTACGGGATCGCCGCGACCGTCAGCAACCCGCAGACCTCCTGGCAGCGCGTCGTGCTCGACGGTGACGAGGTCGTCGGCTTCGTCAGCGCCAACTTCGACCGCGACGCGCACGAGGAGCACTTCCAGTCGGTGCTGTGGCGAATCAACGTCGACGCCGACGAACAGGGCCGCGGCGTCGGCAGCTTCGCGATCGCCGCGGTGATCGAAGAGGCGCGCGGACGCGGCATGGACCACGTCGACGTCATCTACGAGCCCGGCGACGACGGCCCCGAAGCGTTCTTCCGCCGCGTGGGCTTCGAGCCCGTCGGCGAGACCGAGTACGGCGAGGTCATCGCGCGCGTCCACGTCTGACGCCGCCGGCGCGCGTGCTCGTGTGACGATGCCGGCGCCCGTCCTGGTGTGACGCTGCCGGCGCCCGTCCTGGTGTGACGCTGCCGGCGCCCGTCTTGCCGTGACGCTGCCGGCGCCCGTCCTGGTGTGACGTCGCCGGCGCCCGTCCTGGCTCAGCTCGGGGCGCGCTGAGCGCGGGCGGTCGCGCGCCCTCACCGAACTCGGAGAAACGCACGAAACTCGGACAATCCCGGGCGAAGAGTCCGAGTTCCGCGCGATCTTCCGAGCTCGGTGCGCGCTGTAGCGCGGGCGGTCGCGCGCCCTGCCGAACTCGGAGAGACGCACGAAACTCGGACGATCCCGCGCGAAGAGTCCGAGTTCCGCGCGATCTTCCGAGCTCGGTGCGCGCTGTAGCGCGAGCGGTCGCGCGCCCTGCCGAACTCGGAGAGACGCACGAAACTCGGACGATCCCGGGCGAAGAGTCTGAGTTCCGCGCAATGTTCCGAGCTCGGGGCCGCGCTGGCGCCGCTGCCCGCTCGACCGCGGGGCAGCCCCCACCCGGCGCCCCGATTGGTGCCGCGCGCCGCGAACCGCGTGCTGCGTCCGACGGCCCAGGCCGCGCGCGACGCTCCTCTCGCGCGACGCGCACGCATGGAAGTCGGAGAAACGCGCGTGAGTCGGACGATCTCGGGCGAAAAGTCCGAGTTTCGCTCGATGTTCCGAGCTCAGCGCCGCGGCCTCGTGCTCGCACGCGACCCCGGAGCCGCGGCCTGGTGCGCGCACGCCTCCTCCCCCGCGCCGGATGCCTCCACCGGAGGGCCCATTCGGGCGGAACGCAGCCCCGGACTCCGCGACACTCGCGCCATGGAACTTCGAGAATGGCTCATACTCCGGGGCGGCATCGCGGCGCGGACGGCGGCCGGCGACGCGGGATTCGACGTGCGGCGGGTGCGCGACGCCGCGCGCGCGGGCGAAGTCGAGATCGTCCGCCGACGGTGGATCGCCACGGGCGACGCCCCTCCCGACGATCTGGCTGCGGCGCGGGCGGGCGGCGTCGTCGCTTGCGTGTCCGCGGCCCGACGGCGAGGGTGGTGGATTCCGCCGACCGTCGAGGAACGTCTGCACCTGCGCCTGGCTCCGAAAGCGGCTCATGGCGGTGCAGGGGATGGCATCCGGGTGCACTGGTCGCGCGCGATCGTACCGGTCGCCGGGGATGCTCTGCTCGAGAGCATCGAGGACACCCTCGCGCACGTCGCTCGCTGTTTGGGGACGGAGGACGCGCTGGTCGTCTGGGAGTCCGCGATCCGGACCGAGAAGCTCGACCTCGAGGCGCTGCGGCGCGTGAGATGGCCGTCGCTGGCCGCCAGAGCGTGCGCGGATGCCGCGGGCTCGCAGGCCGATTCCGGCCTGGAGACCATGGTGGTCTCGCGTGTCCGCGGGTGGGGTGTCCTCGTGCGCCAGCAGGTCGTGATCGCCGGACGGCCCGTCGACCTGCTGATCGGCGCCCGCCTGGTGACCCAGTGCGATGGGTGGCAGTTCCACTCCTCGTCCGCCCAGCGCAGCGCGGACATCGCGCACGACGCCGAACTCCGGCTCCGCGGGTACACCGTCCTGCGTTTCAGCTACGCGCAGATCATCCATGACTGGCCGTCGGTGGAGCGGACGCTGCAGCGCGCCATCGCCGCCGGCCTCCACCTTTAGCGACCGCCGCCCGGCGCGCGAAACGCGGAGAAACGCATCATTCTCGGAACATCGCGGCCGGATGTTCCGAGTTACGCGTCGGATTCCGAGCGGCGCACGCGGAGCAGCGCACGCGGGGCAGCGCACCCAGGGCAGCGCACGCGGGGCGGCGCGCACGCCGGGACCCCGGGAGCAGCATCGGACCCCGCAGACGACGGATGCCACGCCCCGGCGGGGACGTGGCATCCGCGTTCGGACAAGGACGGGCTAGACCAGCGACTCCCGCCACGCGGCGTGCAGCTTGGCGAACTTGCCCGTGCCGGCGATGAGCGCGGCGGGGGCGTCGTCCTCGATGATGCGGCCGTGCTCCATGACCAGCACACGGTCGGCGATCGCCACCGTCGAGAGGCGGTGCGCGATGATGATCGCGGTGCGATCGGCCAGCAGCGTCTGCAGGGCGTCCTGGATGAGACGCTCGCTCGGGATGTCGAGCGACGCCGTCGCCTCGTCGAGGATCAGCACCGCGGGGTCGGCGAGGAACGCCCGCGCGAACGAGATCAGCTGGCGCTGACCCGCCGACACGCGACCGCCGCGCTTGTTCACGTCGGTGTCGTAACCGTCGGGCAGCTTGGAGATGAACCCGTCGGCACCCACCGCGCGGGCCGCCGCACGGATCTCGTCCATCGTGGCGTCGGGTTTTCCGAGCGCGATGTTGTCGGCGACCGTGCCGCTGAACAGGTACGCCTCTTGCGTGACCATGACGATCGCGCGGCGCAGGTCCTTCGGGTGCAGGCGACGCAGGTCGACGTCGTCGAGGGTGACAGCGCCCTTCGTGGGGTCGTAGAAGCGCGAGATGAGCTTGGCGAGGGTCGTCTTGCCCGCGCCGGTGGTGCCGACGAGGGCGATCGTCTGCCCCGCGGGGATGTCGAGCGTGAAGTGCGGCAGGATGACGCGCCCCTCGGTGTAGCCGAAGGTGACCTCGTCGAAGCGGACGTGCCCGCGGGCGCTCCACAGATCGACCGGGTCGGTCGGGTCGGGGACGGTCGGTTGCTCCTCGAGCACGCCCGACACCTTCTCGAGCGCCGCCGTCGCCGACTGGTACGAGTTGAGGAAGAACGCGACCTCCTGCAAGGGCGAGAAGAAGTTGCGCACGTACAGCACCGCGGCCGTCAGCACACCGATCTCGAGCGGGCCGGCGATGACGCGCCCGCCGCCCCAGAGCAGCACCACGGCGACCGAGACCGCGGCCACGGTCATGATGCCCGGCTCGAACGTGCCGAACAGGCGGATCGAGCGCATGTTGACGTCGCGGTAGTCGGCGGCGAGCTTTCCGAACTCCTCGTCGTTGCGGGGTTCCTTGCGGAACGCTTTCACGGCGCGGATGCCGGTCATCGACTCCACGAACTTGACGATCACCTGCGCGCTGATGACGCGCGACTCGCGGTAGATGACCTGCGAGCGCGCGTAGAACCAGCGCATGAGGAAGTACATCGGGATGCCCATGAGGGTGAGGATCAGCCCCGACTGCCAGTCGATGAGGAACAGCGCGGCCAGGGTGAACAGGCCGTAGAGCACGCCCGAGACGAGCTCGTTCAGCCCGCCGTCCAGCAGCTCGCGGATGGTGTCGAGGTCGCTCGTCTGACGCGAGATGATGCGGCCCGAGGTATACGACTCGTGGAACTCCAGGCTCAACCGCTGGGTGTGCAGGAAGATGCGCTTGCGCAGGTCCAGCATGACCGCCTGGGTCAGGCGGGCGGCGACGACGACGTACCACCCGATCAGCACGGCACCGCCGATGCCCGCGAGCAGGTACACCCCGACCACGCCGTAGGTCGGCATCCAATCGCTTCTCTCGATCACCGCGGGCAGGGCGTTGTCGATGCCGTAGGCGATGAGAGCGGGACCGGCCACGCGCAGCGCGGTCGAGACGACCAGGACGACGGCGGCGAGCACGAGCTGCCACCGCAGCGGCGAGACGAGCGAGCCGAGCAGGCGCAGCGAGCGCTGACGGATCGCGCGACTCTCGGCGCGCGTGTAGTCGGAGCGGTCTTCGCCGCTGGTTCCGGCGACGGTGGCGGTGGTCATCGGGTCGCCTCCTTCTCGGTGAGGGCGTCGTCGTCGGCGGCGGAGACGATCGGGATGGCCCCGGTGCGCGCCTCGCGCTCGGCCTCTTCGAGGCTCGAGATGACGTAGCGGTAGTGCTCGCTGGTGCGGAGCAGGTCGGAGTGGGTGCCGACGGCGGTGACGCGGCCGTCCTGCAGCAGGGCCACGCGGTCGGCCAGCGTCACCGTCGAGGGACGGTGCGCAACCACCAGCGCGGTCGTCTCGCTGAGCACCTCGCGCAGCGCGTCCTCGACGAGGGCCTCGGTGTCGACGTCGAGCGCCGACAGCGGGTCGTCGAGCACGAGCACGGCCGGGCGAGCCGCCACCGCGCGCGCGAGCGCGAGCCGCTGACGCTGGCCGCCCGAGAGGCTGAGGCCCTCTTCGCCGATGACGGTGTCGAGGCCGTCGGGCAGGTCGTAGACGAAGTGCGCCTGGGCGACCTGCAGGGCCTCGCGCAGGATCTCGTCCGCCTCGGCCGAGCCCGGCGCGAGGTCTTCACGACCGAGCAGCACGTTGTCGCGGACCGTCTGCGAGAACAGCGTGGCGTCCTCGAACGCCATGCCGACGTGACGGCGCAGCTCGGACAGCGACAGCTCGCGCACGTCCACGCCGTCCAGCAGCACGCGCCCTCCGGTGACGTCGTACAGGCGTCCCGGCAGGGTGGTCAGGGTCGTCTTGCCCGAGCCCGTCAGGCCGACGAGCGCCATGGTCTCACCCGGGCGGAGCGTCAGATCGACGCCGTCGAGCAGGTCGGGCTCGGTGTCGGCGGCATCCTGGTACCGGAAATGAGCACCCTCGAAGACGAGCTCCCCGCGGGGCTCCGCGATGGTGCGGGGCCGGTCGGGATCGACGATGGTGTTCTGCTCGTCGAACACCTCGAAGATGCGGTCGGTCGCCGTCCGCGCGTCGAGGAGGAACGAGAACAGGAACCCGATCGACTCCATCGGCCAGCGCAGGACGGTGGCCATGGCGAAGAACGCGACGAGCTCGGCCACCTGCAGCTGGCCGAGCTGCGTGAGCACGATGCCCGCGCCCAGGCACACGGCGAAAGCGATGTCGGGCAGCAGCACGAGCCAGAACCAGATCCAGCCGATCGCGCGGGCCTTGTCGATCTCGGTCTCGCGCAGCGATTCGGCCTGCCGGGTGAACTTCTGCAGCGCGTGCTTGCCCCGACCGAAGGCCTTGAGGACGCGGATGCCGTGGACACTCTCTTCCACCGAGGTGGCGAGATCGCCGGCCTGGTCCTGGCTCTGGCGCGTCAGTGCGCCGTAGCGCTTCTCGAAGCGGAAGCCGACGTAGATCACGGGAGCCGAGGTGACCAGGAACAGCGCGCCGAGCAGCCAGTGCCAGCGGAAGAGCAGGACCGCACCGATCACGATGGTCAGCAGGTTGACGACGAGCAGGATGACGCCGAAGGCGAGCCACCGGCGCAGCATGCTGATGTCCTGCATCATGCGCGAGAGCAGCTGGCCCGACTGCCACCGGTCATGGAAGGCGACGGGAAGACGCTGCAGGCGCGAGTAGAAAGACTGGCGCAGGTCGTATTCGACCTTGGTGGCCGGCGCGAGCACGAACCACCGGCGCAGCCACACCATCGCGGCCTCGGCGAGGCCGAGTGCGAGCACGGCGAGCGACCCCCACACCAGGGCGGTGGGGTCGAGCGAAGCGATGGGGCCGGCGACGATCTGCTCGAGGACGAGCGGGATCGCCAGCGCGAGCAGGCTCGCGATCAGCGCGGTGACGGCGCCCGCGATGAGGCGCGGCAGCACCGGGCGGGCGATGGGCAGCAGCCGCGCGAGCGCGCGCGGCGTCGAGAGGCGTTTCGGAGACGATGAGGTGGTCATGATCCTCGTGGGGTCGAAGCGGGCGCCGGGATCGGGCGCGGACAGGGATGCCGGAGGCGCGACGGAGTGCGTCGGTCGGGGCGGAGCGGGTGCGCCGGGGCGCGGACGCGGGCCCTAGGAGCGTCGGCCGGGACGCGCAGCGACGGAGGGTGCGGCGGCCGGGGCGACGGGGGCGTCGATCTGGTCCATGGCATCCTCCTTGATCGTGTGAGCCATCGCCGGGGGAACGACAGCCCTCCAGACTATCCCTGTGAGAACGCTGGGGGCAAGGGTGTCTTGCGCCTCACGCCGCGGATTCGCGCGCGAGCAGCCGTTCCTTCACGTCGGTCCCCCACGCGAAACCGCCCATCGTGCCGTCCGCGCGCAGCACGCGGTGACACGGGACGAACAGGGCGACGGCGTTACGGGCGCAGATGGATGCCGCGGCCCGCACCGCCGAGGGCGAACCCAGGGCGGTCGCGAGGCCGGTGTAGGTCAGCGGCTCACCCGGCGCGATGCGGCGCAGCTCCCGCCACCCCGCGAGCTGGAGCGCCGTGCCCTGCTGCGCGACCTCGACGTCGTCGATGGCCCGGACGTCGCCGGCGTAATAGGCGCGGACGGCGTCCGCCGCCGCCGTCTGCCCTTCGACGATCCGGGCGGGGCGCCGGTCGGGCCGCAGACGCGCGAGCACGGCATCCGGGTCGGCCGTCCATCCCGACACGATCACGCGATCGTCCGCGTCGGAGAGGATCGCGAAGCCGCCGTCGGG
>NZ_QAJB01000193.1:0-1376 GCF_003061325.1 Microbacterium sp. HMWF026 | reverse complement strand
ACCGTTGCGGGCCCCGCCCCCGCCGTGGCATGATTACTGAACGATCGGTCGGAAAACCTCGCAGCTGAGGATGACGACCCCGCCAGAGTCGGCGGGGGAGAGGAAGACGATGTCGGACGCGTTTCTCATCGGCGGTGTGCGCACCCCGGTCGGGCGGTACGGCGGGGCTCTGGCATCCGTCCGCCCCGATGACCTCGCCGCTCTCGTGGTCGGCCACGCGGTGACGCGTGCAGGCGTGCCGGCCGAGGCGATCGACGAGGTGATCCTCGGTGCGGCCAATCAGGCGGGCGAGGACAACCGCAACGTCGCCCGGATGGCCGTGCTGCTGGCCGGACTGCCGGATGCCATCCCCGGCCTGACCGTCAACCGCCTCTGCGCCTCGGGCATGAGCGCCGTCGCGCTCGCCGCGCAGGCGATCCGCGCCGGCGACGCCGACGTGGTGGTCGCCGGAGGCGTCGAATCGATGACGCGCGCGCCGTGGGTGCAGGCCAAGCCCGACCGTGCGTGGGCCAAACCGGGCGCCGCGTTCGACACGTCCATCGGCTGGCGCTTCACCAACCCGCGGCTCGCCGCGCGCGACAAGGCCACCTTCACGATGCCCGAAACGGCCGAAGAGGTCGCCCGCGTGGACGGCGTCTCGCGCGCCGACGCGGACGCCTTCGCCCTGCGCAGTCACCAGCGGGCGATCGCGGCACAGGATGCCGGGCGCTTCGCCGACGAGATCGTCGCCGTCGAGACGTCGCGCGGCCCGGTCGACACCGACGAGGGGCCGCGCCGCGATACCTCGCTCGATGTTCTCGCGGGACTCCGCCCCGTCGTGAGGGGCGGCGAGGTCGTCACGGCCGGCAACTCCAGCTCCCTGAACGACGGCGCCTCGGCGATCGTCGTCGCCAGTGCCGCCGCCGTCGAACGGTACGGCCTGCGCCCGCGCGCGCGGATCGTGTCGCACGCCGCGGCCGGTATCGCGCCCGAGATCATGGGGCTCGGTCCCGTGCCCGCGACCGAGAAGGCGCTCGCCAAGGCCGGGCTGTCGGCATCCGATCTGGGAGCCGTCGAACTCAACGAAGCCTTCGCCTCGCAGTCGCTCGCGTGCATGCGGCGCCTGGGATTGGACCCCGACATCGTCAACGCCGACGGCGGGGCCATCGCGCTCGGGCATCCGCTGGGCTCGAGCGGCTCACGGCTGCTCGTGACGCTGCTCGGCCGGATGGAGCGCGAGGACGCCCGATACGGGCTGGCCACGATGTGCGTCGGCGTGGGGCAGGGCGCGGCGATGATCGTGGAGCGCGCCGGTGCGTGACGTCGAGGCCGGGCTTCCCGAAGCCCGTCGCCTGCGGGTCGAGGTGAGCGACGACCGCGTCGTCGCGACTCTCGAC
>NZ_QAJB01000192.1:0-2505 GCF_003061325.1 Microbacterium sp. HMWF026 | reverse complement strand
GTGCTCCGGCGGCGAGATACGTGCGGGGTGTTGGCGGGGCCCACGCCCGACACCCCGGCCCCGGATGCCTGCACCCCACCGCCCGCCCGCGAACCCCGCACCACGGCGCCGCCGCGCTACGGTCGAGGAATGGACGACCTCCGCGACACCGCCTCGGCCCTCGCCTACGGAGCCGGCCTTCTGCGCGGCGAACGGGTCCGCCTGCGGGCGACCACGGACGCTGATCTCGACCCTCTCGTGGACTGGTGGCGTCGCGACGACGCGGCGGTTCTGCAGCAGGGCGGCGTGCAGCATCGGCCCGCGCCATCCGTGCGCGAGATGTTCCAGGCGTGGAGCCGCAACGACTCCCCCGGCGGGGCCGGCTTCAGCATCGACGACGAAGAGGGACGACTCATCGGGCACACGACGCTGTGGGGAGGCGGCCTGCCGGCGCGCGTGGCGACCTTCGCGATCATCATCGGCCCCGACGCGGTCGGCCGGGGCTACGGACCGGATGCCACCCGCACGATGCTGCGCTACGCCTTCGACGAGCTGGGCCTGAACAAGGTCGAGCTGCGGGTGTGGGCTTTCAACACGCGAGCCCTGCGCGCCTACGAGAAGGCGGGTTTCGTCCGCGAGGGCGTACGTCGGGCGGTGGCGTTCCACGGGGGCCGCTTCCACGACGAGGTGCTGATGGGCGTTCTCGCCGGGGAATTCTCCGCGGCCGGTTGAGCTCCGCGCCGCGCCCTGCTCCGGGACGTCGTGTCGGGGGCCGGCGCGTGAGCGTTCCCGCGCGGGCGGGGGGCACCGCTCCGGCCCGCCTGGGCGCGGCGACTCAGTCCCCGAAGCTCCGTTCGGCATCGCGCCGCACGTGGAGGACGCGGTGGATACGGACCGCGTCGTCGTCCATCGTGTACAGCAGGTGGTACGGGAAACGATCGAGCGTCATGCTGCGCAGACCCGGGATGCCCGTGCGGACCTCTGCGGAGGATGAGCCCGCAGACGGGAAGTCCGCGATGCGGCGGATACCCGCCTCGACGGCGTCGACGAATCGCTCGGCGGTCTCGGCGTCAGCCGCCTGACGGTAATAGTCGATGATTCCGAAGAGGTCGTCGTCGGCGGCGCGCGACGAGACGACGCGAGCGGTCATCTGTCACCGGCGGCGCGAGCACGCAGGCGGTCGATGTACGCGGGATCGATCTCGGACCCGTCACCGGATCGAAGGCCCGCGATCACCGCCTCACGGAGCCGCACATCGTCGCGATCGCGCCGGATCAGCTCGCGGACGTACTCGCTGCTCGAGGCGTAGACGTGCGCGGCGACCTGCTCATCCGCGAACGCGCGCAACTCGTCGGGGAGAGAGATGTTCATCGTCGCCATACCGCCAGGATACGACCGATGGCAAACCCTGTCATCGGACCCGGCGAAGGCGATCCACCGTCGGGCTCTGCACGCCGGCGCGGTCGTCGACGAGACGGCGGCGACCGATCCAGCCGGTGAGGCCCCGACCGTCGGGCCACACGACGAGCAGCGCGGCCGTCGCCAGCGCCAGCACGAGCGCCAGCAGCGACCACGGCGCCGGCAGGGCGCCGAGCATCGCATAGGCCCCCGCCCCGGTCGTGAACCGCAGCGGCCGGGCGAGCCACCCCGGCAGCAGCCCGTTCGTGAAGCGCACCCGGGTCGCGAGATCGCCCACCGAACGACCAGCCACCAGGATGACGCCGAGCCAGACGCCCGCTGAGACGAGGGTTCCGGCGAGAGACGCGACCTCGTCGGTCGAGAAGGTCGCGGCATCGCCGAGGGTGAGCGCGATCGCGGCCTGCACCAGGATCGACACCGCGAAGCCGACGAGGCCGACACCCACGACATCGCAGACGATCCCGAGCAGCCGGCGGCGGCGGGCCACGGGACGGGGGTGCTCGGCATCCGCCCGCTTCGTCAGACCGCGATGCTGCGCGGGCACCGCGAACGCCAGGATCGAGCCCAGCAGAGCCCCCGAGGTGTTCGCGATCAGATCGTCGACGTCGAACACGCGGTACGCGCACGGGAAGAGGCCCCACACGCCGGTCAGCTGGGTCGTCTCGATGAGGCCCGAGGTCGCCAGGCCCGCGAGACCCGCGATCAGGATGCCGCGCCCCCCGAGCACCCGCAGGAAGAACCCGAGAGGCAGGAACAGCAGCACGTTCAGCGCGACCTGCAGCACGACGGGGTCGGTTAGATAGCGGCCCGAGACGGCGACGGCCGCGCGGATCTCGTCGACGAACTCGAACGGGCGCAGGTTGACCCCTGCGCAGCGGTACACCTCGGAGTCGGGCAGGGGGATGAGGGTGTACGTCCAGATCGCCCAGAAATACACGGCGGCCCCCGCCCACAGCACCGAGCGCCAGAGGGTCAGGCCGCCCCGCCGACGGTAACTGAGCGCCACGAACGGCACGAAGGCCAGCACCGCCACGACCGCCCCCGCGACGACGGCGAGCACCCCCGAGCCCACGATGTTGTCCACCCCGCGAGCATAGGGAAAGGCGG
>NZ_QAJB01000001.1:0-4370 GCF_003061325.1 Microbacterium sp. HMWF026 | reverse complement strand
GGTGGGGCACCAGCGTAGGGCGAGCGGAAGGACATATCGCCCCCCGATAACCCTCCGGTACGCTGACCCCGTGAACATCAGGGCGGGCAGGGTGGCGGCGGGCATGAGTCAGGCGGAACTCGCCCGCGCCGCACGCGTGCCGCAGCCCAACCTCTCGGCGTACGAGAACGGTCGTCGTCAGCCGAGCCCCGAGGTCCTCGATCGGATTCGCACGGCACTGGTCGGCACGCTCAACGAGAGACTCTTTCGACACCGTGACGAAATCCATCGCATCGTCACAGAGCATCACGCCACAGCTCCGCGCGTCTTCGGGTCCGTCGCCCGGGGCGACGCGAGCTCGTCCTCCGATGTCGACGTGCTCGTCGATTTCACCCCCGAGGCGGGCCTGCTCGACGAGATCGGCCTGCGTCTCGCGCTCACCGACCTTCTTCATGTCGACGTCGACGTCGTGGCATCCGACTCCCTGCGCGGGGAGTTCCGCGAGCGCGTCCTGCGCGAAGCTATACCGATATGACCGCTGAACGGCAGAAGGCTCGGGATGCCGCGGCGCGCGTCATCGCGGTGTGCGAGGTGATCGCACAGATCGTCGCGGGCGGCGAGGACCGCTTTCTCGAAGATGTCCAGGCGCAGTGGGCCGCCGAGATGGGCCTGATCCGTATCGGCGAGGCGGTCGCCAAGATCCCCGCGTCCGTACGCGATCGGTTCGACGGGCAGCCGTGGCGGCAGATCGTCGACATGCGGAATTTCGCCGCACATCAGTACGACGACCTCGACCCCCGTCGTGTGTGGCGAACCCTCACGCGTGACGTTCCCCGCCTGCGCGCCTATCTGGCGGATGTCGTCGTCGCCACCATCGCGGTCGAGCCGGACGACGCGGCGGTGTCGCGTCGTCCGGAAGGCGCGGCGAGTGCGCGCGAGCGCGAAGGGTGACGCGCGGCCGCCTTTCACCCGGGGTTCTCAGGCGAGCGGCCCGCCGGGAGCCCATGAGTCGAGTGTCATGCTGGGCCGATGACGCCCCTCTCACGAACCGCGCTCCGCATCGGCTGCTCCGTCGGCGCAGTTCTCTGCCTGGTCGGCGTCGCTCTGATCATCGTCGGGGTGGCCGGCTGGCAACCACTCGGCTCGGCGCCGGCCTGGCTGACGACGCTGTCCAGCGTCGTGGTGGTCGTCGGCATCGCGACGACGGTCATCTTCTCGGCCGCCCTCGCCCGCCGCGATCGTCGCTGAGCCGCACGCCCCCGTCAAGCCGTCCCGCCCTCGCAGGGCGCCCCGGTGGAATAGGCAGCCGTCGCCCCCTGTTGGGTGACGTGGCCCTTGTTCCCCCACGAAAGGACACCCGTGAGCCTCTTCACCCCCACCACCGTCGGAAGCATCGGCGTCCGCAACCGCGTCTCGCTCGCTCCGATGACCCGTCTGCGCGCGAGCGAGGACGGCGTTCCCGGCCCCATCGTCGCGAAGTACTACCAGCAGCGCGCGGGTATCGGACTGCTCGTCACCGAGGGTGTGTTCCCCAGCGCCGAGTCGAAGGCGTACCCGGGTCAGCCCGGCATCGTCACCGACGCGCAGGCC
Organism: Microbacterium sp. HMWF026; assembly: GCF_003061325.1. Lineage (NCBI taxonomy): Bacteria > Bacillati > Actinomycetota > Actinomycetes > Micrococcales > Microbacteriaceae > Microbacterium > Microbacterium sp. HMWF026. The sequence goes on along the minus strand of NZ_QAJB01000001.1, from coordinate 2,801 downwards.
GCCGGGTGGGCGAAGGTCGCCGACGCGGTGCACGCCGAGGGCGGTGTCGTCTTCATGCAGCTCATGAACGGCGGACGCGTCACCCACACCGACATCACCGGAACCGACCGCATCGTCGCCCCCTCGGCGATCGCGATCGAGGGTGATACGCGCCTCGCCGACGGCTCGAAGGTCGCCTACCCCGTTCCCCACGCCCTCGAGACCGACGAGCTGGCCACGGTCCGCGACGAGTTCGTCAAGGCCGCTCGACGGGCGGTGGATGCCGGCATCGACGGCGTCGAGCTGCACAGCGCCAACGGGTACCTGCTGCACGAGTTCCTCTCGCCCGCGTCGAACCAGCGCACCGATGGTTACGGCGGTTCGCCCGAGGCCCGTGCGCGCTTCGTCATCGAGGTCGCCCGCGCCGTCGTCGCCGAGGTGGGCGCCGACCGTGTCGGCATCCGCATCTCGCCCGCCCACAACATCCAGGACGTGTGGGAGAAGGACGACGCCGAAACCCGCGCCACCTACGAGGCCCTCATCGCCGGCCTCGCGCCCCTGGGCCTGGCGTACCTGAGCGTGCTGCACGCCGACCCCGCGAGCGACCTCATCCAGGACCTGCGCCGCGCCTTCGGCGGCACGTTCATCGTCAACTCGGGCTTCTCGAGCATGACCACGCGCGACGAGGCCGTCTCGGCCGTCGAGAACGACATCGCCGACCTGGTCGCCGTCGGCCGCCCCGCCATCGCCAACCCCGACCTGGTGACCCGTTGGGAGCAGGGCGCGGAGGAGAACGAGGTCGACCAGGCCTCGGTCTACGGCCCCGATGAGCGTGGGTACACGGATTACCCGTTCCTTCAGGGCTGAGGTTCCGGATGCCAAGGGCCCCGCGCGGTTCGTTCGCACGGGGCCCTTTCGCCCCCTCAGGACGCCGGCGGAGCGAAGTCGAGCCGCTGGATCCTCCCGTCCTCGGCGAGGTGGAACTGGTATTCCAGCTCTGCCACGGCGCCCGGGAAGTCACCCTCGAGACGGTAGGACGCTCCAACCAACCCGTCGACCTCACGCGCGCCGAGAAAGGTCAGCGTAGTCGTGAAGAGGTGGATGGCCCCGTCGATCCACCCGCGGATCTCAACGAGACCTCGGAAGGTCTCGCCCTGGTCGGAGACGAGGGCGTCAGCGACGAACAGTTCGGCGACCTTGTCGGCATCCCCTCCTTGCCATCCGTCGACGAAGCCCCGGGCGGCGGCGGGGAGTTCGGTCTCTTGCAGCGTGGTGCTCATGGTCTTGCCTTTCGATGAAACTGTCTTACAGGACACTAAGACGAACTCCTGTCCTCGAGGACATATTCCCGATGGTGTCCTCCGCGACAGCAGCCCCTCGGTACCATCGACCCATGGGCACTGATGCAGACCTCGACGCGTCGCGCCCGCGGCGCGCGAGCGACTTCCCGTACCGCTCCGAGCTGCTGGCCAACCTCAGCGCGCTGATCCTGTTGTGGGAATCCCCCCGCTTCCAGGGCGAGATCCTCGCCAAGAGCGGCGAGGCCATCGATCAGCCGGCGCACGCCACGCTTCGGCACCTGCTCGCCTGGGGCCCGATGCGCCCGTCCGCCCTCGCCGACGCGCTGGGCACCGGCGCGTCCTACGTCAGCAAGATCGTCCGCCGACTCGAAGCGAACGGGTGGGTGGAGCGGACGACCGACCCGTCGGACGGCCGGGCGACGCTCATCGCCCTCACCGCGGACGGCGAAGTCGCCGCCCACGGCGTGTACGCGCTCGGCGACCGGATGATCGCCGAGGTCCTCGACGGGTGGCCGGAAGAAGACGTTCAGGCCTACACCGACCTGACGACGAGATTCGTGAAGGATGCCATCGCCTCCGGCGAGCGCATGCTGGAACGCGGCCTCCGCCCTCTCGACACCTGACCCTCGCCCCCGTTCCCGTCCTGTACGACAGTATTCGTGCTAGCGTCCTGCAGGACAGCATTTGACGTCCCCGCCGCACGGACGCCATAGAACGAGAGAAGAGGCGCATGCCGAACATGGATCGCGACCGCCTGGACGGCCGCCGCACGCTGGTGACCGGGGGAACGAAGGGGGCGGGCAAGGCCGTCGTCGAGCGGCTCCGTGAACTCGGGGCGGACGTGTGGGTGTCGGCCCGTTCGATGCCCGACGGGTACCCACACCCGGACCGCTTCATCGCGGCCGACACCTCCACCACGGCGGGCACCGATCACGTCGCCGCCGAGATGCAGAAGGCCGGCGGCATCGACATCCTCGTGCACGTCGTCGGCGGCTCCTCCACCCCGGCGGGAGGCTTCGCGGCCGTCCCCGAGGACCAGTGGATCGCCGAGCTGCAGCTGAATTTCCTCGGTGCGGTTCGGCTGGACCGCGCCCTCATCCCCGGCATGATCGCGAAGGGGTCGGGAGTCGTGGTGCACGTCACGTCGATCCAGCGTCAGATGCCCCAGTGGGAGTCGACCCTCCCGTACGCGGCGGCCAAGGCCGCGCTCCGCACTTACAGCAAGGGCTTGGCGACCGAGCTCGCGCCGAAGGGCGTCCGCGTGAACGCGGTCAGCCCCGGCGGCATCCGCACCGAGGGGACTCAGGGCTTCTACGAGCGCATCGCCGAGGCCAACGGGATCAGCGTGAATGCCGCGCTCCACCACGTCATGGACTCGCTCGGCGGCGTACCCCTCGGGCGTTTCGCCGAGACGGAAGAGGTCGCCGACCTCGTCGGCTTCCTCGTCTCCGACCGCGCGTCGGGGATCGTCGGGGCCGAGGTGGTGATCGACGGGGGCACGGTTCGGACGGTGTGACCGGG
>NZ_QAJB01000018.1:0-6358 GCF_003061325.1 Microbacterium sp. HMWF026 | reverse complement strand
ACACCGCACCCCCGCCGCTCCCCGCGCCGGCGACACCCCCGCGCGTCAGCGCACGATGAGCCGCGGCTCCACCAGCACGTGCGCCGCGCCGGCCGTCGCCGCACGCGGGGCGACGACGTTGCCGTCGCCCATGAGCAGTTCGAGGGCACCGGATGCCACCCGCTCGGGCAGCTGTTCGACGCTCGAGAGGCCCAGCGCTTCGGCCGCCGGGGTGTTGTCGAAACCGACGATGCGCACGTCGGGACGTCCCGCGAGCGCGGTCGCCAGGTGCGCGCCGATCGCGAGCGAGTCGCTCGCGCACACGATGGCGTCCACCGCGGGGTCCGCCGCGAGCCCGGCGGCCACAGCGTCTTGCGCGAGGGCGACGCTGTCCTCGACCACCCAACGCGGTCCGCGGGCCGCGCCGACGCTCTCGCGCCAGCCGCGTTCGCGCTCGTCGCCCGTCCCCGACCCCTCGGGCCAGCCGAGGAAGGCGACGCGGCGCACCCCGTCGACGTCGAGCAGGTGCCGGGTCGCCGCGCGCGTGCCGGCGGCACCGTCGACGTCGACCCACAGGTGCGCGGGCGCTTCGACGTCGTCTTCTCCCCAGGGGCGCCCGAACGACACGAAGGGCAGGGCCCGTGCGCTCAGCCAGCCGGTGCGAGGGTCGCCGTGGAATGTGCCGGTGACGACGACGGCATCCACTTCTCCCCCTTCGAGCAGGTCGGCGAGGCGCTCGATCTCTTCGTCGGCGGTGCGCGCGGCGTACAGCAGCACGCGCATGTCGCGCTCGCCCGCACTCTCGGTCAGGGCGTGCACGAAGCGGTCCAGGACGACTCCGGCGATGCCCCCGGCGTAGGGATCGAGGTGGATGCCGATGGTCGAACTGCGCCGGGTGCGCAGGCGCCGCGCGGCGGCGTGCGGGCGGTAGCCGAGTTCGGCGATCGCGGCTTCGACGCGCAGGCGCGTGGCCTCGCGGACGATGTCGGGCGTGTTGACGACGTTCGAGACGGTCTGCCGCGAGACCCCCGCCACGCGCGCGACGTCGTCGACCGTGGGCGCCTTCGCCATCTCGCCTCCCGTGGACCGTTCACGACCGTCGGCCGGACCGCCAGCCTAGGCCGAGGGACAACGGCTTGACATCGTGCCCCGCCGTTCCTTACCGTTGTGACACCGTCATTTGAACGTTCAAAAAGACGGCCCTCCACGCACCGGAGGGGTCGCATGCCTCATCGAAGGAGAGAGACACATGACACGGCACCTGCCCGCACTCCGCACACGCACGGCGCTCGCCGCCGGCGCTCTGCTCGCCACCGGAGCCCTCACCCTGACCGCCTGCGGCTCGGGCTTCACCGACACCCCGGGCGAAGGCCAGGCCTCCGGCGGCGGAAAGCTCACGCTGCTGATCGGCTCCTCGGGCGACGCCGAGACCCAGGCCGTCACCGACGCCGTCGCCGCCTGGAGCGAGCAGTCGGGCGTCGAGGCCGAGGTCCAGACGGCCAACGACCTGCCGCAGCAACTGTCGCAGGGCTTCGCCGCCGGCTCGCCGCCGGACCTGTTCTACCTCGCCCCCGAAGCCCTCGCCGGCTACGCGGCGAACGGCTCGATCGCGCCCTACGGCGACGACCTCGCGAACAAGGACGACTTCTACCCCTCGCTCGTCGACAACTTCACCGTGGACGGCCAGTTCTACTGCGCCCCCAAGGACTTCTCGACCCTCGCGCTGATCATCAACACCGACCTGTGGTCCGCCGCCGGACTCACGGATGCCGACATCCCCACCACGTGGGACCAGTTGGCATCCGTCGCCCAGAAGCTCACGGCCGACGGCCGCGTCGGTCTGGCGTTCGGCGCCGAGTACCAGCGCGTCGGCGCCTTCATGGCCGAGGCCGGAGGCGGCCTCGTCACTGACGGCCAGGCGACCGCCGACAGCGCCGCCAACGTCGAGGCGCTGGACTACGTCAAGACGCACCTCAACGACGGCACCTTCGCCTTCGCCTCCGACGTGGGCGCGGGCTGGGGCGGCGAGGCGTTCGGCACCCAGAAGGCCGCGATGGTCATCGAGGGCAACTGGATCTCGGGCGCGATGTCGGCCGACTACCCCGACGTGAACTACACCGTCGCGGAGCTCCCCGCCGGCCCCGGCGGCAAGGGCACGCTGCAGTTCACGAACTGCTGGGGAATGGCCGCCGACAGCGGCAACCAGGAGCAGGCGCGCTCGCTCGTGGAGTTCCTCACCAGCACCGACCAGCAGCTCGCCTTCTCGAAGGCGTTCGGTCCCATGCCCTCGATCCAGTCCGCCTCGGACGCCTGGTCGAGCGCCAACCCCGAGCAGACCGCGTTCCTCGCCGGAGCCGACTACGCGCAGTTCCCGCCGAACATGGCCGGAGCCGCCGACGTCATCACCGACTTCAACGCCCAGCTGGAGTCGCTGAAGACGGGCGACCCGCAGGCCCTGCTGTCGACCGCGCAGTCGAACCTCGAGGCCATCGTCAAGTAATCATGAGCGCTCTCACCTCCGCGCCCCGCCGCGCCGGGTCCCCCTCCTCGGGGATCCGGCGCGGCGAGGCCGCCGCCGGCTGGCTCTTCACCGCGCCTGTGCTGATCATCCTGGGCGTGTTCCTGCTCGTTCCCGTGCTGATGGCGCTGTGGGTGAGCTTCTCGGATTGGACCGGGCGCGGCAGCCCCTTCTCGTCGAACGTCGGCTTCGTCGGCCTCGACAACTACGCCGCCGTCACCACCGGCGGCGGACTGGCAGAGCGCGACTTCGGCACCGCTCTGCGCAACAACGCCTGGTACGTGCTGCTGGTCGTACCGCTGCAGACAGCGCTCTCTCTCTTTCTGGCGGTGCTGGTCAACCGCGCGGTGCTGCGCGGTCGCGGCCTGTTCCGCACCGCCTTCTACTTCCCCTCGGTGACCAGCTCGGTCGCCATCACCGTGCTGTGGCTCTTCTTGTTCTCGGCATCCGGTGCGGTCAACGAGGTCCTGTCGTGGCTCGGCATCAACGGGCCCAACTGGTTCAGCGACCCCTCGGGCGTCGTGCACAACCTGCTCGGCGCGATCGGCGTCACCAGCGGCCCCGCCTTCCTCACCGGGAACACGATGCTCGGGGTGTCGTGGTGGGACTGGCTCGCCGGTCCGTCGGTGGCGATGTCGGCCTTCATCCTGATGGCCGTGTTCACCACCTCGGGCACCTTCATGCTGCTGTTCATCGCGGGACTGCAGAACATCGGCGGCGACGTCATGGAGGCCGCGATGATGGACGGCGCGAACGGCTGGCAGCGCTTCTGGCGCGTCACCCTCCCCCAGCTCAAGCCCGTGCTCTTCACGGTGCTGACGCTCGGGCTCATCGGCACCTGGCAGGTGTTCGACCAGATCTACACGGGTACCCAGGGCGGCCCGGGAAAGACCACGCTCACCCCGGCATACCTCAGCTACTCCTCGGCATTTCTGTCGCAGCAGTGGGGACAGGGAGCGGCGATCGCCTTCGTCCTGTTCGTCATCATCGTCGCCCTGACGATCCTGCAGCGCTTCGTCCTGCGCGACCGGCCCGTGTCGCGGCGTCGCCTGCGCCAGTACGAGGTGCCCGCACAGAAGGGGGCGATCCGATGACCGCCACGGCATCTCCCCAGACCACCGTCCTGGCCGAGCAGCGCATCGACGGACCCGCGAAGCCCCCGAAGCACCGCATGTCGGGCAAGACGCTGCGCTGGCAGATCGGCCTCTACGCCCTGCTCGTCGTCCTCGCGGTCATCTACATCTACCCGTTCCTCGTGCAGGTGGCGACGTCGTTCAAGACGGATGCCGGCGCGGCCGCCGACCCGATCTCGCTCACCCCGCAGCCCTTCACGTGGGCCGCGTACGAGCGCCTCTTCCTCAACTCCGACTTCCCGGTGTGGTTCGGCAACTCGGTCGTGGTGACGGTGTTCGTCACCCTCGGGCGGGTGTTCTTCAACTCCCTCGCCGGGTACGCCCTCGCGCGTCTGCAGTTCCGCGGACGCGGGATCGTCTTCGCCGGGCTCGTCGCCGTCATGGCGGTTCCGGCCGTCGTGCTGCTGATCCCCAAGTTCCTCGTGATCAACCAGCTGGGCATGTACGACTCCTACGCGGGCATGATCCTGCCTCTCCTCGTGGATGCCGCGGGCGTGTTCATCATGAAGAACTTCTTCGAGTCGATCCCGCCGTCCGTCGAGGAGCAGGCCCGCATCGACGGCGCCGGCACGTTCCGCGTGTTCTGGTCGGTCGTGCTGCCGATGGCGCGCCCCGCCCTGATCACGATCGTCATCCTGTCGTTCCAGGGCTCGTGGAACGAGCTCAGCCACTTCGTCATCTCCACCCAATCGCCCGATCTGACCACCCTGACCAAGGGCGTGGCGTCCCTGGCCAGCGGGCAACTCAGTCAGGGCAGCCAATTCCCCCTCAAACTCGCGGCCGCGGCCCTGATGACGATCCCGGTCGCCGTGGTGTTCTTCATCTTCCAGCGCCGCATCATGAACGCCAGCGAAGGAGCCGTCAAAGAATGACCACCGCCCCCACCACCTCGCCGAACGGGACGACCACCCAGACCATGCCCCTGCAACCCCTGCTCAACGACGCCCTCATCGTGCTGCGCGCCCCCACCCAGGTGTGGTCGGACGGCACCGGCGAGATGGGCGCCGCCGCCGTCCACGGCGTTTACCACGGCGATGTCCGCCACGTCAGCTCGCTCGTCGCCTCGTGCGACGAGTCGCCGATCGAATGGATCTCGACCGCGCCCGACGGCGCCTCGCGCGTCGTGTTCGGCGGCATCCTGCGCGGGATCGACGACCCCACGCCCGACCCCAAGGTGCGGTTGCTGCGCGACCGCCGGGTCGACGACGGCGTGGTGAGCGAGTCGTGGACGGTGCACTCCCGCGTCGACGAGCCCCTCCGCACGACGCTGCGCCTGCGCCTGACCCCCGAGTTCGCGCAGCTGCACGAGGTCAAGTCCGGTCACGCCCGCCCGCGGGCGACCGATGTGGTCGTCGACGGCGCCGACGCCCGGATCGACGCCGGCCCCCAGGGGCTCGAACTCATCGCCCCCGGTGCCCGCGTGGCATCCGACGCCGACGGTGTCGAGGCCGCCTGGACGCTCGAGATCCCCGCCTTCGGCGCGGTCGAGGTCGGGTGGACCCTGCACCTGCGCGACGACACCCTGGTCGTCGGCTCCGCGACCGCCCCCGCGCGGTGGGATGCCGCCGCCGTCGCCGCCCGGACCGACGACCCCCGTCTCGCGCGCTGGCTGCGCACGGCGCTCGGCGACCTCGACGCGCTGCGGCTCGTGCTCCCCGAGCACCCGCGGGACGAGTTCTTCGCCGCGGGCGCGCCGTGGTTCTTCACCCTCTTCGGCCGCGACTCGATCTGGGCCGCGCGCCTGGCCCTGCCCCTCGACCGCGAGATCGCGGCATCCACTCTGCGTGTGCTCGCGCGTCTGCAGGGCACCGACGACGACGCGCAGACCGCGCAGGAGCCGGGCAAGATCCTGCACGAGCTGCGGGCCTCGGCGCTCGAGATCCCGGGCGAGGGCATCGTGCTGCCGCCGCGGTACTACGGCAGCGTCGATTCGACCCCGCTGTGGATCTGCCTGCTCGCCGACGCGTGGCGCGCGGGCATGCCCGAGGCCGAGGTGCGCGAACTCCTGCCCGCGCTGCGCGCGGCCCTGGGCTGGATCCGCGACAGCGGCGACAGCGACGGCGACGGCTTCCTCGACTACATCGATCGCCTGGGAACGGGACTGTCGAACCAGGGCTGGAAGGACTCCGGCGACTCCATCCAATGGCGCGACGGCAGCCTCGCCGAGGGACCGATCGCCCTGTGCGAGGTGCAGGCGTACGCGTACGAGGCCGCCCTGGCCGGAGCCGACCTGCTCGCGGAGTTCGGAGAGGCGACGGATGCCGACGACGTCGCGTTCTGGCGCACCTGGGCCGCCGACCTCAAGCTCCGCTTCGCCGAGACGTACTGGGTCGAGACCCCCGAGGGCCGCTACCCCGCCGTCGCCCTGGACCGCGACAAGCGCCCCGTCGACACGCTGACGAGCAACATCGGTCACCTGCTGGGCACCGGCATCCTCTCGCCCGACGAAGAGGCGCACATCGCCGGCCTGCTTCTGGGCGAGAGCATGTCGAGCGGGTACGGCATCCGCACGATGTCGACCGGCGCGGCCGGCTACTGGCCGGTGTCGTACCACGGCGGCAGCGTCTGGGTGCACGACACCGCCATCAGCGCCTACGGCATGCTGCGCGCGGGTCTGCGCGAGCAGGCGCGTTCCGTCGTCGACGGACTCCTGGATGCCGCCGAGGGCTTCGCCTACCGCGTGCCCGAGCTGCACGCCGGCGACCCGCGCACCCACTCGTCGGTACCC
>NZ_QAJB01000191.1:0-3589 GCF_003061325.1 Microbacterium sp. HMWF026 | reverse complement strand
CGTCGACCGCGATCCCGACGCGCGAGACGGTCTGTCCCGACACGCCGGCGGCCGCGGCCACGTCGGCCATCGACACCTCTCGTCGGCGTTCGCGCGTCGGGATCGCGGTCGACGTCGTCGTCGTCTCGCTCATGTCGGCCCCCTCGGATGTTGACGTTGACACCTTAGCGCGGTCGGGTTATGTTTACGTCAACATCCCGGCCAACCCGACCGGGATGCGCACCAATGAAGAGGCACCGGACGATGACGACCACCGCGGCACCCCCGCCCGCCCTGCGCACTCCGCGGCGCAAGCGGCGCGCACGAATCGACGACCGCGGCTGGCTGTTCGTCGCCCCCTTCGCGCTGATCTTCGCGCTCGTGTTCCTGGCGCCGCTGGCGTACTCGATCTACCTGAGCCTGTTCCGCGATCAGCTCATCGGCGGCAACGCCTTCGTCGGTCTCGACAACTACGTCACCGCGTTCGCCGACCCGAAGTTCTGGGACGGCTTCGGCCGCGTCGGGGCCTTCCTCGTCGTCCAGGTGCCGATCATGCTGGTGCTCGCCCTGGCCGCAGCCCTGGCGATCGACAGCGCACGGCTGCACGCCGCCGGTTTCTACCGCATCGTGATCTTCCTGCCCTACGCCGTGCCCGCCGTCGTCGCGGTGCTCATGTGGGGCTACATCTACGGCGACCAGTTCGGCCTCACGCGCAACCTCAACGACCTGCTCGGCGGCACCTTTGTCCAGCCGTTCCTCCCCGAGTGGATGCTGCTGTCGATCGGCAACATCGTGACCTGGCAGTTCGTCGGCTATAACATGCTCATCTTCTACTCGTCGCTGAAGACCATCCCCACCGAGCTGTACGAAGCGGCATCCATCGACGGAGCGGGCGCGTGGCGCACGATCTTCTCGATCAAGATCCCCGCGGTACGCGGCGCGATCGTCATCGCGACCATCTTCTCGATCATCGGCAGCTTCCAGCTCTTCAACGAGCCAAACATCCTCAAGCCGCTGGCCCCGAACACGATCTCGACGTTCTTCACGCCGAACATGTACGCCTACAACCTCTCGTTCGCCGGCCAGCAGTACAACTACGCGGCCACGATCGCCATCATCATGGGCGTCATCACCGCCGTCATCGCCTACGTCGTGCAGCTGCGCGGCTCACGTCAGGAGGCGCGATGACCACCGCGACCGCACCCCGCACCGACACCGTCGCCGTGACCACCTCGCGAGGCACCGGCCGCGCCCGCTTCGCGCGCACGTCGCCGACCCGCAGCAAGAAGTCGCTGGTGCTCAGCATCGTGATGGGCCTGTACCTGCTGTACACGCTCGTGCCCCTGGCCTGGCTGGTCATCAACGCCACCAAGACCCAGCCCGACCTGTTCACCACCTTCGGCCTGGGCCCGGGCAACAGCTTCGCGCTCTTCGACAACATCGCGCAGACCCTGACCTACCGGGACGGCATCTTCGTCCGGTGGCTCGGCAACACCCTGCTGTACGTCGTGGTCGGCGCCGGCGGCGCGACGCTGCTCGCCACCCTTGCCGGGTACGGTCTCGCCAAGTACAACTTCCGCGGGCGCAAGGCCGTCTTCGCCGTGGTTCTCGGCGCGATCGCCGTCCCCGGCACGGCCCTGGCGGTGCCGACGTTCCTGCTGTTCAGCCAGCTCGGCCTGACGAACACCCCGTGGGCGATCATCATCCCCTCGTTGATCAGCCCGTTCGGGCTGTACCTGATCTGGGTGTACGCCTCGGACGCCATCCCCACCGAACTGCTCGAGGCCGCCCGCATGGACGGAGCGGGCGAGTTCCGCACGTTCTTCACCATCTCGATCCGGCTGCTCACCCCCGGCATCGTCACCGTGCTGCTGTTCGCGGTCGTGGCGACGTGGAACAACTACTTCCTCCCGCTGATCATGCTGAGCGACCCCGCGTGGTACCCGCTCACGGTCGGCCTCAATCAGTGGAATGCGCAGGCCATCGGCGTCGGCGCGCAGCCCATCTACAACCTCGTGATCACCGGAGCACTGCTGTCGATCATCCCGATCGTCGCCGCGTTCCTCGTGCTGCAGCGCTTCTGGCAGTCGGGCCTGAGCGCCGGCAGCGTCAAGCAGTGATCCCCTGACCCCCCACCGCAGCCACCCGCCCGCGGGTCGCCGCAGCAGCATCCGCACCACATCCACAACAACGAAGTAGAGGAATCCGATGACATTCATGCGCAAGGGCTCCGCCGTCCGGCGGACCGTCTTCGCCGTCGCCGCCACCGCCCTGACGGTGGGCGCACTGACCGCGTGCTCGGGCGGCAACGCCGGCGGCGGCGCGGCCGGTTCGGCCGACGACATCGAGAAGGCGCTCGAGGCCGGCGGCGAGATCACGTATTGGTCGTGGACGCCCTCCGCCGAGGCGCAGGTCGCCGCCTTCCAGGCGAAGTACCCGAACGTCAAGGTGAACCTCGTCAACGCGGGCACCAACACCGAGGAGTACACCAAGCTGCAGAACGCCATCAAGGCGGGCTCCGGCGCCCCCGACGTGGTGCAGATCGAGTACTACGCCTTCCCCCAGTTCGCACTCTCGGACTCGCTGCTCGACCTGTCGTCGTACGGCTTCGGCGACCTCTCGGGCGACTACAGCTCGGGCCCGTGGGGTTCGGTCGAGTTCGACGGCAAGGTCTACGGTCTTCCGCAGGACTCGGGCCCCATGGCCCTCTTCTACAACAAAGAGGTCTTCGACCAGGCCGGCATCTCGGCCCCCAAGACGTGGGACGAGTACTACGCGGCAGCGCAGAAGCTGCACGCGGCGGACCCGTCGAAGTACATCACCGCCGACACCGGCGACTCGGGCTTCGCCACCAGCATGATCTGGCAGGCCGGCGGCACCCCGTTCAAGACCTCGGGCACCGACGTCACGATCGATCTGCAGGACGAGGGCTCGAAGAAATTCGCCGACAACTGGAACCGCCTCGTCGAGGGCGGCCTGCTCGCCGACACCCCGGCGTGGAGCGACGAGTGGTTCAAGGGGCTCGGCGACGGCTCGATCGCCTCGCTGATCACGGGCGCCTGGATGCCGGGCGTGCTGGAGTCGTCGGTCAAGGACGGCTCGGGCAAGTGGGCCGTGGCCCCCATCCCGACCTATGACGGCACGGCGGTGACCGCCGAGAACGGCGGCGGCGGCCAGGCGGTCGTCAAGCAGAGCAAGAACCCGGCTCTGGCGGCCGGCTTCCTCAAGTGGCTGAACAACGACGAGGAGAGCCTCAAGATCTTCGCGGAGTCCGGCGGCTTCCCCTCCACCACCGCGCAGCTCAGCGACCCCGCTTTCGTCGAGCAGGAGTCGAGCTACTTCGGCGGCCAGAAGATCAACGAGGTGCTGACGCAAGCCTCGAGCGAGGTCCGTGAGGGCTGGAGCTACCTGCCGTTCCAGGTGTTCGCCAACAGCATCTTCAGCGACACGGTCGGCCAGTCCTACGCATCGAAGAGCGACCTCAACACCGGTCTGACGACCTGGCAGGACCAGCTCGTCCAGTACGGCAACGACCAGGGCTTCTCGGTCAACAAGTAACAATCCGCGTGGGGGCGGGTCGCATCTGTTCGTCTGCGACCCGCCCCCTTCC
>NZ_QAJB01000190.1:0-8169 GCF_003061325.1 Microbacterium sp. HMWF026 | reverse complement strand
CTCCCGGCCCTCGCCGCACGCGGGCACCGCGTGCTCGTCGGCACGAGCCGCAAGCGCTTCCTCGCCGAGACGCTCGGCGAGGACGTCGACCTCGCCCGCCGCGACCTTGCCACCGCCGTGACGAGTGCGCTGGCCGCCGGAGCCGGCGCGTGGGCCGTGCGCGTGCACGACGTACCGACCACCCGCGACGCTCTCGCCGTCGCCCGCGCCTGGGAGTCCTGATGGATGCCGCCGACCGAATCACCCTGACGGGGGTGCGCGCCTTCGGCTATCACGGGGTGTACCCCGACGAGAAGCGCGAGGGCCAGGAGTTCGTCGTCGACGCCGTGCTGGAGCTCTCGTTGCGCCGCGCCGCCGAGACCGACGACGTCGTCGACACCGTGCACTACGGCGAGCTCGCCGAGCGCCTGGTCGCCGTCGTCGAGGGAGAGCCGGTCGACCTGCTCGAGACGCTCGCACAGCGCCTCGCCGACGACGTGCTGAGCGACACCCGGATCGACGCGGTCACCATCACGGTACACAAGCCGCAGGCTCCGATCACCGTGCCGTTCGGCGACGTGTCGGTCACCATCGCACGGGGGCGCTCGTGAGCGTCCGGCTGGCGCACGGCATCGGCGAGGCGCCGAGATCGACGCCGGTGCGCGCGGTGGTCGCCCTCGGTGCGAACCTGGGCGAGCGCGCCGCCACCCTCGAGGCGGCGGTCGACGAGCTGCGCCACCTCGCGCTGACCTCGGACGTGCGGGTGTCGACGCCCCTCGAGACGGTCGCGGTGACGCTCGACGGAGAGGACGAGGATGCGCCCCGCTACCTCAACGCCGTCGCGCTGCTGCAGACCCGCCTGGCCCCGGCCGAGTTGCTCGCGTCGCTGCACCGCATCGAGGCGCGCCACGGCCGCGTCCGCCGCGAGCGCTGGGGCGACCGCACCCTCGACCTCGATCTGATCGCCTACGGAGACGAGGTGATCCGGCGCGACGACCTCGTCGTCCCCCATCCGCGTGCCCACGAGCGCGCGTTCGTCCTCGCCCCGTGGGCGGAGGTGGATCCGGATGCCGAGATCCCCGGCCGGGGGCGCGTCGTCGACCTGCTCGAAGGGCTCCGGCGATGAAGCGGACGGGGGCCGGCATCCTGATCATCGCCCTCGTGATCGGCGCGGTGGTCGGGTTCGTCGTCGACACGATGCTCACCGCGATGGGACGGACGACCTTCTCGCCGGCGGCGAGCCTGCCCACGATCCTGGTACTGCTGGGGGCCGTGGTGGTGGTTCTCGCGGTCCCGATCTTCCGCGCCTCGCGGGGGCGCAGCGGTCAGCGAATCGATCCCTTCCGGGCACTGCGCATCGCGATGCTCGCGAAGGCCTCGTCGCTGCTGGGCGCCGTCGCGGCCGGATTCGCGGCCGGTCTGCTGGGGTTCCTGCTGACCCGACCGGTGACGCCGTCGATAGGCTCGATGGGATCGATCATCGCGACACTCGCGGCCGGCGCCGTGCTGGTCGTGGCGGGACTCGTGGCCGAGCAGCTGTGCACCATCCGGAAGGACGACGATGACGACACCCCCGGGAACACCCCCGCCGGACCCGTCGGGGCCTGAGTCGGACGCCGGCGCTTCTGCGGCGGCGGGCGCGGTGCCGGACGCCGGCGCTTCTCCGGCGGCGGGCCCGGTGCCGGACGCCGGCGCTTTGCCCGCGGCGGGTGCGGTGCCGGACGCGGGTGCGCTCGGGACGCGGACGTACGACCGGATCCTCGAACCGCGCTCGCCGCGCCGCCTGCCCCTGGGCGACGGGACGTGGCACCAGCTGGCACGCGCGTACGTGCGGGTGCAGCTCATCACGCAGGGCGCGGTGCTGCTGGCCGTGCTCGCCGTCGCCGTGATCGCTCAGACCTGGACGGGGTTCGTCTGGCACTGGATCCCCGCGGGCGTGGTCCTGCTGGTGACGCTCGTCGGGCTGCTCATCACTCCGCGTCAGGCGCGGTCCTTCGGCTACCAGCTGCGGCGGGACGACCTGGTGTTCCGACGCGGCATCCTGTGGCAACGCGTGGTCGCCGTTCCGTACGGGCGCATGCAGCTCGTCGACATCACCCACGGACCGCTCGACCGCGGCTTCGGCATCGCGCAGCTCAAGCTCGTGACCGCCGCGGCGGCGTCGGGTGTGACCATCCCGGGTCTGACGCAGGAGGCGGCCGAGCAGCTGCGCGACACGCTGGTCGCCGTGGCCGAGACGCGTCGGACGGGCCTGTGAGCGATCCGGGCGCCGGCACCGGTGCGCCGCCGCGCGCCGTCGTGCGCTCGCCGTACAGCGACGGCGAGTGGCACCGCCTGCACCCTCTGACGCCGCTGCTGCGCGGGGGGCTGACGCTGCTCGTCGTGATCGGTGTGATCGTGGCGAACCTGCGCGAGCGGCTGATCGAGCTGTTCTTCCCCGTCTTCACCGACCTGCCGCCGGGGGAGTTGCCGCCCGACCCCGTCGATTTCCTGTTCGCGAACAACCTGATCCTCATCGCCGGCGGGATCACCCTCGGGGTGCTCGTCGTGCTGCTCGTGCTGTTCCGCCTGTCGTGGCGGTTCCACACTCTGCGCATCGGCGACGACGACGTCGAGGTCCGCTCCGGAGTGCTGTTCCGTACGCATCGGCGGGCGCCGCTCGACCGCGTCCAGGGCGTCAACCTGACGCGCCCGATGATCGCGCGGCTGCTCGGGCTGGCCAAGCTCGAGGTCGTCGGCGCGGGCCTGGACGCGAACGTCCGGCTCGAATACCTCTCGGGCAAGGATGCCGAGGCCATCCGCGGCGACATCCTGCGCCTCGCGTCGGGCCGCCGACTGGCCGAGGCGCGGGTGAAGGACGGCGAACGCGGGTCGCTCGTGCGCCAGGCGGCGGATGCCGTGGGCTCGGGGCTGCAGCAGCTCGTCGACGGTGAGGACTTCGGCGATGCCGAGCCCGAGACCATCGTCCGCATCCCGATCGGCCGTCTCGTGGCATCCCGTGTCCTGAGCGGGTCGACGCTCGTCCTCGTCGCCCTGGTGGGGGGTATCGCGGTGGCCGCCTCGGTCTCGACGCTGTGGCTGCTGTTCACGGTCATCCCCATGTTCCTGGCGTTCGGTGCGTACTACGTGCGATCCATCGCGCGGGGGCTGCGCTACTCGATCGCGCCGACCCCCGACGGGGTGCGCGTCACGTTCGGGCTGTTCACGACGGTGTCCGAGGTCGTTCCCCCGGGGCGGGTGCACGCGATCGAGGTGCATCAGCCGCTGATGTGGCGTCCGTTCGGATGGTGGGCCGTCTCGGTCAACCGCCTGTCGGGTCGCTCGTCGACGGACACCAGCACCGACCAGTTCGCCGCCGTCCTGCCCATCGGCACGCGCGACGACGTCGAACGCGTGCTCCGGATCCTCGCCCCGGGTCTGTCGGCCGAGGAATGGACACTCGTGTTCCGGGACGGCATCCTGGGTCCGGTGGACGACGATCCCTACACGACCACCCCGGCTCGTGCGCGGTGGCTGCGGCCGCTGTCGTGGCGGCGCAACGGCGCCCTCGTGACGGCCGATGCCCTGCTGCTGCGCCATGGATGGGTGCGGCGCTCGCTCAGCATCCTGCCCCTCGCCCGCCTGCAGTCGGTCGGGATACATCAGGGCCCGGTGGCGCGGGCCCTGGGCACGGCGACGGTCGTCGGCCACGTGATCGCCGGGAGCGTGCAGACCGCGGTGGGTGCACTCGACCGCGATGACGCCGTCGCGCTCTTCGAGAAGACGGCGCACGCGGCCGTGGTCGCGGCGGCGGGCGACCGCAGCCACCGGTGGGCCGGATGAGCGGCCGCGACGGACGTCTGGGCGTCGGCGTCATCGGCGCGGGTCGGGTGGGGCCCGTCATCGGCGCGGCCCTCGCGGGAGCCGGGCACGCGCTCACCGGCATCACCTCGGGATCGGACGACGACCGCGTCGAGGCCATCCTGCCGGGACTGCCCGTCCTCGCCGCCGACGAGGTGGTGCGCCGCAGCGAGCTCGTGGTCATCGCCGTCCCGCACGACGAGATCCCGGGGCTCGTGGCGGGGCTGGCCGACCTCGGCGCCTGGCAGCCCGGGCAGCTGGTGCTGCACACCGATGCGGGGTACGGGGCGCGTGTGCTCGACCCGGCGGCTCTGCGCGGGGCGATCCCCCTCGCGATCCACCCGGCCATCTCGTTCACGGGAGCGTCGTCCGTCGACCTGCGACAGCTCGCCCAGGCGTACGCCGCCGTCACCGCCCCGGGCCCGGTGCTGCCGATCGCGCAGGCCCTCGCCGTCGAGCTCGGGTGTGAACCGGTGGTCGTCGCCGAAGAGGACCGGCCGACGTACGCCGAGGCCATCGCGACGGCGACGGAGTTCTCGCGCTCGATCGTGCGGCAGAGCTCCGAGCTGCTGACGCGTGTCGGCGTCGACAACCCCGGCGGGTACCTCTCGGCCCTCGTCCGCTCCACCGTCGACCAGGCCCTCGCCGAGGGAGCCGGCCGGAGCGTGCGGGACGGCGACGCTACGATCGACGGATGATCCGCACCCTCGACGATCTGCGCACCCGACTCGGCGAGATCCGCGACGCGGACCGACCCACCGACCGTCCGCGCGTCGCGCTCGTCTC
Source organism: Microbacterium sp. HMWF026 (assembly GCF_003061325.1). Taxonomy (NCBI): domain Bacteria; kingdom Bacillati; phylum Actinomycetota; class Actinomycetes; order Micrococcales; family Microbacteriaceae; genus Microbacterium; species Microbacterium sp. HMWF026. The sequence continues at coordinate 3,564 of NZ_QAJB01000190.1, read as the reverse complement.
GACGCTGGGTGCGCTGCACGACGGCCACGTCGACCTCATCCGCGAGGCGCGCGAGCGCGCCGACGTCGTCGTCGTCTCGACGTTCGTCAACCCGCTGCGCTTCCGCACGGCCGATGAGACCGCGGCCTACCCGCGCTCGCCCGAGGCGGACGCGCGCGTGCTCGACGAGCTGGGCGTCGACGTGGTCTTCGCCCCGTCCGCGGCGGAATTCCTGCCCGCGGGCACGGCCACCACGCGGGTGTCGGCGGGTGACGTGGGCCTGCGGTACGAGGGACGGGTGCGCCCGTTCTACTTCGACGGCGTCCTCACCGTCGAGGCCAAGCTCTTCCACCTGATCGCCCCGGACGTGGTCGTCTACGGGGAGCGCGATCCGCAGCGCATCTTCTTGGTGCGACGCATGGTGCGCGATCTCGACTTCGCCGTCGAGGTCGTCTCGGTCCCGACCGTGCGCACCGACGACGGTCTGCCGATCTCGAGTCGCGTCGCCCTGCTCGACGAGGCGGATCGCCGCGCCGCGGCCAAACTCCCGCGCGCGCTCGAGGCGGCGGCATCCAATGCGGACATGGGCGTCGACGCCTGCATCGCCGCCGCGCAATCGTCGCTGATGGGCGAGCAGCGCATCTCGCTGGAGTACCTCAGCGTGGTCGATCCCGCCACGTTCCTCCCCGTCGACGAGGGCCACCACGGCCGGGCCCTGGCACTGATCGCCGCGACGGTGGGTGGGCACCGCTTCATCGACAACGCCGAGATCTCGCTGCGCTGAGGCGGAGCCGGGGCGGCGCCGGCCGATCGGGCGGGGGTGCGCGCCGCGGAGCGCTCGGACGCGGCGAATAGAATGGGCGAGACCCCGAGGAGCTTGACGATGACCGACGCGCCCGCGAACGACGCCGCCGAACCCACCGAAGACGAGGTCTTCGAGCAGAAGGCGGTGCGACTGGCCAAGCGCGAGCGTCTGCTCGCCGAGCGCGTCGACGCCGCCGGTGGCGCCTACCCGGTCTCGGTGCCGATCACCACCACGATCCCCGAGCTGCGCTCCCGCTTCGGCGACCTCGAGGCCGGGGCCGAGACGGGCGAGACGGCGGGTGTCGCCGGACGCGTGGTGTTCAGCCGCAACACCGGCAAGCTGTGCTTCGCCTCGCTGCAGGCCGGCGACGGCAGCCGCATCCAGGCAATGGTGTCGCTCGCCAACGTGGGCGACGAGTCGCTGCAGGCGTGGAAGGAACTCGTCGACCTCGGCGACCACGTGTTCGTCTCGGGCGAGGTGATCTCGAGCCGTCGCGGCGAGCTGTCGATCATGGTGAGCGAGTGGACGATCGCGGCGAAGGCCGTGCTGCCCCTGCCCAACCTGCACTCCGAGCTGAGCGAAGAGAGCCGTGTGCGCAGCCGCTTCCTCGACCTCATCGTGCGCGACCGCGCCCGTGAGACGGTCCTGGCCCGCGCCAAGGTCAACGCGAGCCTGCGCCGCACCTTCACCGAGCGCGACTTCGTCGAGGTCGAGACGCCGATGCTGCAGGTGCAGCACGGCGGCGCGAGCGCCCGTCCTTTCACGACCCACTCAAACGCCTTCGACACCGAGCTGTACCTGCGCATCGCCCCCGAGCTCTTCCTCAAGCGCGCGGTCGTGGGTGGCATCGACCGGGTCTACGAGATCAACCGCAACTTCCGCAACGAGGGCGCCGACTCCACGCACAGCCCCGAGTTCGCGATGCTCGAGGCCTACCAGGCCTACACCGACTACCACGGCATCGCCGACCTGACGCAGACCCTGATCCAGGATGCCGCGATCGCCGTCGCCGGTTCGACCACCGTCACGTGGGCGGACGGCACCGAGTACGACCTCGGCGGCGACTGGGACCGCATCTCGATGTACGACTCCCTGTCGGCGGCGTCCGGGCGCGAGATCACCCCGCAGACCCCGGTCGAGGAGCTGCGCGCGTTCGGCGCCGAGCAGGGCGTGGACGCACCCCCGCACGAGACGCACGGCAAGTGGGTCGAGGAACTGTGGGAGCACTTCGTCAAGGGCGGGCTGACGCGCCCCACGTTCGTCATGGACTTCCCCGTCGACACCAGCCCCCTGGTGCGCGAGCACCGCTCCATCGAGGGCGTCGTGGAGAAGTGGGACCTCTACGTCCGCGGCTTCGAGCTGGCCACGGGGTACTCCGAGTTGGTCGACCCCGTGATCCAGCGTCACCGCTTCACCGAGCAGGCCAAGCTCGCCGCGCGCGGCGATGACGAGGCCATGCCGATCGACGAGGAGTTCCTGCGGGCTCTCGAGCACGGCATGCCGCCCACGGGCGGCATGGGCATGGGGATCGACCGCCTGCTGATGGCGATCACCGGGCTCGGAATCCGCGAGACGATCCTGTTCCCGCTGGTGAAGTAGGGCGCTCGTACACCCACTCCGGCAGCTGTCCGGCCGACACCAGCGCGAGCACGATCTCGCTGAGACCGTGCTGCGCGTCGATGCGCAGGGCCCGTTCGGCGTAGGTGGCGGCGTGACTGGCGCGGCCGCCCGCCCACGCGAGCCACGCGCAGGCCGCGAGCGGTCCGGGTCGACGATCCTCCGGCGTGAGCGCGGCCACCCGCCGGCACGCGTCGAGGCCGGCTCGCAGTCGCGACGGGTCGGGCAGGGCGCCCTCGCCGTACAGGGGACGCGCGAGATCCGGAGGGATGGGCGTGCCGGTGCGGTACTCCGTCTGCGCGTGCAGGACGGCATCCCCCGTCGGAAGATCCGTGGCCCATTGCACAAGGGCGACGTCGCGCAAAGCCGGGCGCTCGAGGCAGAAGCCGAGAGCCGCCAGGTGGGCGAGATCGAGCTGGTCGGTCGGCGTCGACGCGATCCGCTCGAACAGCGCCGGCGGATCTCCGATCCCGGCCACGGCCTCGTCGATCCGGGCGCGACGCGCGGGGCCCACGCGTCGCCGCGCGGAGGTGCGGTGCAGCGCGACTTCGACGTCGTCGAGGAGTCGGCCGAACGCGCGGGCCGACTCGGCGTCGATCTCGGGCAGGGCCGCGGCGGACGTCTGATCGGGGTGCACCTCGAGGCCCTCGACGGCCGGCGCCGGGTGAGCCGCGATCTCGGCGAGCGGGTGGATCGCCGTCGGCTCGAAGAAGCTGGCCCACCCGTCCGCGCCGACCACGAGGGCGTCGACCAGGCGTAAGCCGCAGATCTGCGCGCGGGAGCGCACGGCATCCACGAATCCCAGATGCGGCAGCCCCGCCTGGAGCGGGACGTCCGCGTAGACGACGACCGCGACACCGTCGGTGCGGCGGACCTTGCAGGCCATGCCGATGACGGTCGAGGCCAGCCCGTCTTCGGCGGCGTCGCCCTCGGGCGGCAGGTCCACGCGCATCGCCCCGAGGGACTGGCTGCCGTCGAAGGGGACGATGACGAGGCTCTGCCGGGGCGTGCATTCGAGCAGGTGGGGGACGACGGACAGGAACGCGGACGACGAGGTGGCGCGGACGACGGTGGTGGTCATGGGTCGAGAATGGCCGCACCGCCGCACCGGCCGCGGAGCCCGATAGCTCGATGGTGGATGACTTCGCCGCTCGACCGGGTGG
>NZ_QAJB01000189.1:1633-5088 GCF_003061325.1 Microbacterium sp. HMWF026 | reverse complement strand
ATGTAGCGCCGCGTGCGCTTGCGTTGACGGAGGGCCGCGCGGACGAGGTCGATCGGGTTGGGTAGCGGGCGGGTGGGGAAGATGGCCTCGCTCGCGACGAGCGCGGCGACACCCAGGGCGAAGACCCACGCCAGCGAGAGGACCGTCACGCCGATCCACAACCAGAGGTCGTCGGGAGGGACCGCCCCCGCGGTGTCGAGGCCGGTCTGACGCAGGGTCCAGGCCGTCGAGGGCACGCCGACGAAGAAGACGACGAGGCCCACAACGATGCTGCGGGGCCATCCGACCGCGGTACCCAGGATGCGTCGCGCCACGAACCCGACGAGCACCGCCGAGACGACGGCGGAGATCGAGATGAGGATGCTGGCGACCACGGGGTCAGCGTATCCCGGCGGAGATCGCGGCCCCGCAGGATTGGCCGACCCCGCGCGACGAGGTGGGGCGGGTCAGGAGCCCCCGGTGACCCGCTGCCAGAGGTCGACCACGAGCGGCCCGACGTCGCTGACGCGTTCCGCGGAGCCGGCGGCGACGGCGATCACCGGGAACGCGGTCACGGCGAGCGCGACGAGCACGACCACGACGGCACCGATCGCGGCCGCGACCAGGCTACGCGATCGCACGAGACGGCCGGTGGCGGTGATGCGCATCATCCTCTCCTCGCGCGAGCGGTGCTCACTTGCGGAGTTCGCGGAGAGTCTTCTCTGCACGCTTGCGCGCCGCGATCGCCGCCTTCTTCGCCGCCTTGTGGCGACGCTTCCGCGCGCGGGGGTCGTTCCACAGGCGCACCAGCTGGTGGCCCACCGACTCACGGCTCTTCATCTGCACGCGCGGGGTGCGTGTTCCGACGACGTAGGCGATCACCGCGATCGCGCCGATCAGGACGATCTTGTTGCGCATGGCATCCTCCATTCGGACGAGCTGTCCCGCTCGACGCCCGACCCGGAAGGGTGGGGCAGCGGTCCCGTCACCAAGAAGACGAGTGCAGCGGGCGAATCGTCACGCCGAGGGCGGGCTCAATCCTCGTGACCGCGCGAGAGGCGGATGCGGCGTCCCTCGGCGACGTCCTTCTCTTCACGCTCCCGCGCTTTCTCGAGCTTGGCGGTGCCGCGCGGCGGCAACTGCAGCTCGCGCTCGGCGGGGATCCCGGCCTGGAGCTGCCGACCGCGTTCGAGTTCGGCATCCAGCTCGGCGCCGAACAGGATCGCGATGTTGGCGATCCACAACCACAGCAGGAAGACGATGACGCCGGCGAGCGATCCGTACGTGCGGTCGTAGCTCGAGAAGGTCGCCACGTAGAAGCCGAAGCCCGCGGTCGCGAGGGCCAGGATGACGATGGCCGTGAGGGCGCCCACGCTGATCCAGCGGAATCTGGGCTGCTTCGCGTTGGGCGAGCCGTAATAGAGCACCGCGAGGATGAGCACGACGACCCCCAGGAGGACGGGCCATTTGACGATGTTCCACGTGGTCACGACGGCGGTGCCCAGCCCGAGGGCCTCGCCCACCGCTTCGGCGACGGGACCGGACACGATCAGCAGCAGCGCCGCGAGCGCGACGAGGACCACCGTGATGAGCGTCAGCAGCAGCTGCACCGGCACGAGTTTGAGGAAGGGGCGGCCCTCGTCGATCTCGTAGATGCGGTTCATCCCGCGTCCGAGCGCGCGGACGTACCCCGAGGCGGACCAGATCGCGAGCACCAGGCCCGTGACCAGTGCGAAGCCCGCCGCGGGCGAGGCCGCCAGCTGCCGGACGGGGTCGCTGAGCATCTCTGCGGAGCCGCCCGGGGCGACGTCGCGGATGATCCCGAGCACCGTCTCGGCCGCCGCGTCGCTCTGACCGATCACACCCAGGAGGGAGAACACCGCGATGAGTCCGGGGAACAGGGCGAGGACGCCGTAGTACACCAGGCTCGCGGCGATGTCGGTGCACTGGTCGGTTCCGAACTCCCGCACGGTCTTGCGTAGGACGTACTTCCACGAGCGCGCGTGCAGGTCGGTGGGGGAATCGGGTTCTGCGGTGTTCGCGGACACGGGGAGCCTTTCGCCGGGGGAGTCTCCGGTCTACGCGGCGCGGGCGCGGCCGTCGCGCCCGTTGACCGGGCCCCGCGCATATGACAGACGCCCCGGCCGGGGCCGGGGCGTCTGGGGGTGCGGCGTCAGGGACGCCCCATGCCGTAGTAGGTCCACCCGGCTGCGCGCCACGCGGCGGGGTCGAGGCAGTTGCGCCCGTCGATGACGATGCGCCCGCGGGCGAGGGATGCCGCATGCTCGGGCGAGAGGTGACGACGGTACTCGTCCCACTCGGTGACGACGATCACGGCGTCCGCATCGCGAAGTGTGGCATCGAGGTCGAGATCGTAGGTGAGCTGGGGGTGCAGGCGTCGAGCGTTGTCGATGGCGGCCGGGTCGGTCAGCGTCACCTGGGCGCCGAGGCCGTGCAGGCGGACGGCGACGTCGAGCGCGGGCGAGTCGCGGATGTCGTCGCTGTGCGGCTTGAACGCGGCGCCGAGCACGGCGATCTTCTTCTCGAAGACGCTGCCGCCCAGCGCGGTCGTCGCCAGTTCCACGGCCCGGTCGCGTCGGCGAAGGTTGATCGCATCGACCTCTCGCAGGAAGGCGATGGACTCGCCGCGACCGAGTTCTTCGGCGCGGGCCGAGAAGGCGCGGATGTCCTTGGGCAGGCAGCCGCCGCCGAAGCCGATGCCGGCGCCCAGGAAGCGACGCCCGATGCGCGCGTCGTGTCCGATCGCGTCGGCGAGGGTCGTGACGTCGGCGCCGGTGACCTCGGCGATCTCGGCCATGGCGTTGATGAAGCTGATCTTCGTGGCCAGGAACGCGTTCGCCGCCACCTTCACCAGCTCCGCCGTGGCGTAGTCGGTGACGATGAAGGGCGTGCCCTTCGCCACGGAGGGGTGGTAGACCTCGCGCAGGATCCCGGCCGTCCGCTCTCCCTCGGCGGTGGGGGCGCCATCGTCCGAGGGGACGCCGGCGACGAGGCGATCCGGGTCGATGGTGTCCTGCACAGCCCAGCCCTCGCGGAGGAACTCCGGGTTCCACACGAGGGTCGCGCCCCGTTCCGCCACGCGGGGGGCGAGGCGGGCGGCCGTGCCGACGGGGACGGTGGACTTGCCGGCGACGACGTCGCCCTCGGCGAGGAAGGGCAGCAGTCCGTCGATGGCGGCATCCACGTAGGTGAGGTCGGCGGCGTATCCACCCGCCTGCTGGGGCGTGCCGACACCCACGAAGTGCACCGCGGCGCCCCGCGCGGCCGCCATGTCGGTCGTGAACGACAGGCGACCCGAGGCGATGCCCTCGGTGAGGATCTCTTGCAGACCGGGTTCGAAGAAGGGCGCTTCGCCCTTGGACAGGGCGGCGATCTTGCGCTCGTCGACGTCGATGCCCACGACCTCGTGACCGATGGATGCCATGGCGGCCGCGTGCACGGCTCCGAGGTATCCG
>NZ_QAJB01000189.1:0-1614 GCF_003061325.1 Microbacterium sp. HMWF026 | reverse complement strand
CCCCGCCGGTGGGCGGGAGCGCGGCGGGGAGGGGGTGAGTCATGCGGCGGTGTCGCCCGGGGCGAGAGCGGCGCGAGCGGTGCGGCCGAGGATGACGAAATCGCTGAGGAGGGTCCAGTTCTCGACGTAGGAGAGGTCGAGGCGGACCGACTCCTCCCACGAGAGCGAGGACCGTCCGCTCACCTGCCACAGTCCCGTGATGCCGGGCTTGGCCAGGAAGCGGCGGTGCACGTGGTCGGCGTACACGGCGACCTCGGACGGCAACGGCGGACGCGGGCCGACGAGCGACATCGACCCGCCGATGACGTTGAACAGCTGCGGCAGCTCGTCGAGGCTGTACTTACGCATGATCCGCCCGATGGGCGTCACTCGCGGGTCGTTCTTCATCTTGAAGAGCACCTCATTGCCCGCGTCGCGCTGCTGTGCGGCGAGCTGGGCGAGGAGTTCCTCGGCGTTGACCACCATGGATCGAAACTTGATCATGGTGAACTCGCGCCCGCGGAAGCCGACGCGCGTCTGTCGGAAGAAGACGGGGCCCTCGCTGGAGAGACGCACCGTGATCACGAGGAAGATCAGCAGCGGGCTCAGCAGGACGACTCCCACGGAGGCGGCGATCAGGTCGACACTGCGCTTGAGGAAGCTCTGTCCGCGCGAGAACTTGGGGGTCTCGACGTGGATGAGGGGAAGACCCGCGACCGGGCGGGTGTGCAGGCGCGGACCGGCGATGTCGACGATGCTCGGGGCGAGGACCAGGTGTTGACGCCCCGCCTCGAGGCTCCACGAGATTTGCTTGACCTTGTCGGCCGGCAGCTCGTCGGCGCTGGTGATGGCGACGGTATCGGCCCCCGTCGCCTGCAGCGCCCTCGTGACGTCTCCGACATGGCCCATGACGGGGATCCGCGTTCCGGGGATGACGTCGGCGATCTTGCCGTTCGGGACGCAGGCCCCGACGACTCGGTACCCGGCGCTGGGGGTGCGGGCGAACTCACGGGCGAGCTGGGTGACGGAGTGCAGAGAGCCCACCAGCAGCACGTTCGCCGAGTACCGCCCGCGCGAGCGCTGGACGACGAGCCACTGCCGCCACATCCAGCGGGTGAAGAAGAGCACGATGATGCCGAGCGGAAGGCTGACCAGCAGGTATCCGCGGGCGACGTCGATCTGCACGAGGAAGGCGATGATGGCGACGGCCCCGAAGAGGCGGAAGCTCGCGTCGGCGATGCGGACGTACTCGGCCGAGCCGGTTCCGATGACGCGGTCGCTGCGGGACTCCACGAAAGCCAGCGCCCACATCCAGGTCACGATGAGGATCGCCGAGAAGGCCCAGTAGGAGAGGTCGCTGATGCGACTGTCTCGACCGGCGGCCAACTGCGCGTTGCCGAGCCCGAACCACAGGATCTGGGTGCCGTAGACGACCCAGATGAGAGAGGCCAGGTCGGTGAAGACGAGGTTGCGCCGATAGCGCGCGCGCCACGGGTCGCGGGCGTGCGGGGCGGTGATCGCGGTGTCGGGCACGGGCGGGGTGGATGCCGCGGGTGCAGACGCTTCGGGGTGGGCGTTCGCCGTCGGGACCCGGTCGGCGTCCGACCCGGACGCGTTCTCTCGAAGGTCGAACGT
>NZ_QAJB01000188.1:0-1518 GCF_003061325.1 Microbacterium sp. HMWF026 | reverse complement strand
GGGTCGTGTCGTGCACGAGACCCGCGTTGTCCTCGAGGAAGACCGTGCGAACGGGCACCGCGCCCCCCGCGCGCCAGGACCCGACGCGACCCCAGACCGAGCGGTCGTCGGGGGTGTCGGCATCCACGATCCGGTTCGCGACCCCAGCGAGGGCCGCCGCGGGCACCTCGGGCGCAGCGGGGGTCCCCCGCCGGTCGAGCAGTCCGGTGTCGAGGTCGCCGGCCCGGACCGCCGGGTCGGCGAGCAGCGCGCGCAGATCGGCGATGTTCGTGTCGACGCCGAGCACGACGGTGCCGGCGAGCGCGGCGTCCAGGCGCGCGAGGGCTGTCGCACGGTCGGGGCCGTGCGCGATGACCTTGGCGATCATCGGGTCGTAGGCGGCGCCGATGACGCTGCCCGTCTCGACGGCGCTGTCGATGCGGGCGTCGCCCGGCTGCCAGAGGGTGACGGTCCCGGTGGCGGGAAGGTAGCCGCGGGCGGGCGTCTCGGCGTACACGCGTGCCTCGATCGCGTGCCCCTCGATCGGGGTGGGACCGAGCTCGAGCGCGAAGCCGGCGGCCACGCGCAGCTGCTGCTCGACGAGGTCGACCCCCGTGACGAGTTCGGTGACCGGGTGCTCGACCTGCAGGCGCGTGTTCATCTCGATGAAGAACGGCTCGTCGACGCGATCGCCGGCGACGAGGAACTCGACGGTTCCGGCGCCGAGGTAGCCGACGCTGCGCGCCGCGGCGACGGCGGCCTCGCCGAGGAGGGCCCGGGTCGTGGCATCCACCACGGGCGACGGTGCCTCTTCGATCACCTTCTGGTGCCGCCGCTGCAGGGTGCACTCGCGCTCGCCGAGCGAGACGGTCGTCCCGTGGGCGTCGGCGAGCACCTGCACCTCGATATGCCGGGGCCGTTCGAGCAGGCGCTCGAGCAGCAGGGTGTCGTCGCCGAACGCCGCCCGCGCGACGCGTCGGGCGGTAGCGAGGGCATCGGCGAGATCGGCGGGCCCGGTGGCGACCGTCATCCCCTTGCCGCCCCCGCCGGCCGACGGCTTGACGAGCAGGGGGTAACCGGCGCGCTCGGCCTCGACCGCGATCTGCGCGTCGGTCAGGCCCGCCGCCGAGAATCCGGGCACCGTGGGCACGTCGTGCGCGGCGACGTGCTCTTTCGCGCGGATCTTGTCGCCCATCACCTCGAGCGCGTCGACGCCGGGCCCGACGAACACGACGCCCGCGTCGGCGCACGCCCGGGCGAAGCCGGCGTTCTCGCTGAGGAATCCGTATCCCGGGTGCACGGCCTCGGCGCCCGTCGACACCGCGGCCGAGACGACGGCGTCGATGTCGAGGTACGACGGGATGCGCGCGGACCGGTCGGCCTCGCGCACGTGGGGCGCGTCGGCATCCACGTCGGTGTAGACGGCGACGGAACGGATGCCGAGTCGGTGCAGGGTGCGGAACACGCGACGCGCGATCTCGCCCCGGTTGGCGACGAGCACCGACGAGAACAGGCGGGGCGGGTGGGGAACGGTCACGG
>NZ_QAJB01000187.1:0-9170 GCF_003061325.1 Microbacterium sp. HMWF026 | reverse complement strand
CTCCGCGCACCGACGAGCCCCTCGTCATGGGCGAGGGGCTCGTCAAGAGCTTCGACGGGCGTCGCGCGGTCGACGGGGTGTCGTTCGCCGTGCGCCGGGGCCGCACCCTGGCGGTCGTGGGGGAGTCGGGGTCGGGCAAGACGACGCTCGCGCGGATGATCGTGGGCGTGACCGCGCCCGACGAGGGCACCCTGACCTTCGACGGTCGGGCCTGGACCCCGCGCAGTGCCCGCGGCGTCGCGCGACGCCGGGTGCAGCTCGTGCAGCAGAACCCCTGGGGCGCACTCGACCCGCGATGGAGCGTCGGTCGTACGCTCTTCGAGGCCGTCGCGGCCGGTGGCGTCCGTCGAGGCGAGCGGCGCGCGGCGGTCGAGGGGCTGCTCGACGAGGTCGGGCTGTCACCCGCGTTCGCGCGGCGCCGGCCCGCGCAGCTCTCCGGCGGCCAGCGTCAGCGCGTGGCGATCGCGCGGGCGCTGGCGGTCTCGCCCGACCTGCTCGTGCTCGATGAACCCGTCTCGGCGCTCGATGCCTCGGTGCGCGCCCGCATCCTCGAACGCCTCCGCGACCTGCAGCGGCGACGCGACCTCGCGATGGTCTTCGTCACGCACGACCTCGACGTGGTCGCCGGCATCGCCGACGACGTGATCGTCATGCAGGACGGACGGGTGGTCGAAGAGGGGGCGGTGTCGTGCGTCTTCGCCGACCCCCGGCATCCGTTCACCCGGGAACTGCTGGCCGCGGCGGGTCTGGGTCCCGCCCGCGCCTGAGCCCGCGGTCGCGCCCCCTCGCCCCGCTTCGCTCGAGTGTCCAGGACGCGCCGCGCCCGTGCCGGAGCGACCGGCGTGTCGTGGACACTCGCCACCGGGTGGGTGCATCCCTGGCCGCGTCCGCCCTCCGCCCTCCGCCTCCGCCTCCGTGTCCAAGACGCGCCGCGCCCGTGCCGGAGCGACCGGCGTGTCCTGGACACTCGACGGCCCGCGCGCGGCGCGCGCGCCTCGCGTAGACTGGACAGATCAGCACCGATCCGGCCATCACCGGGGAGCTCGCGGAAGAACAGGGTCACGGCCCCCAGTAGAACCGCGCGGGGCAGGCCCGTCACCGCCGCAGTGAGAGCGGCGTCCTCGCCAGGGGACGCAACGCAGGGTGGTACCGCGGTCCGCACGGATCGTCCCGGCGAGAGAACCTCGACCCGCGGAGTGACATGACCTACCCACGCCCCTCATCCTTCGGCCCCGCCGCTGACGCCAGCGCTGCGGGCTCGGCATCCGTCGTCCCCAGTCCCCGCTTCCCGGCGATCGAAGACGAGACCCTCGCCTTCTGGAAGGCCGACGACACCTTCCGCGCCTCGATCGCGAACCGCGAGGGCGCCGAGGAGTGGGTCTTCTACGACGGGCCCCCGTTCGCGAACGGCCTGCCGCACTACGGGCACCTGCTCACCGGATACGCCAAGGACGTCTTCCCGCGCTTCCAGACCATGCGCGGCAAGAAGGTCGACCGCGTCTTCGGCTGGGACACCCACGGGCTGCCGGCCGAACTCGAGGCGATGAAGCAGCTCGGGATCACCGAGAAGGACGAGATCGAGGCCATGGGCGTCGCGACCTTCAACGGCAAGGCCCGCGAGTCGGTGCTCGAGTACACGCGCGAGTGGCAGGACTACGTCACCCGCCAGGCGCGCTGGGTCGACTTCGAGCGCGGCTACAAGACGCTCGACACCACGTACATGGAGAGCGTGCTCTGGGCCTTCAAGACCCTGCACGACAAGGGACTCGCGTACGAGGGCTATCGCGTGCTGCCCTACTGCTGGCGCGACGAGACGCCCCTGTCGACGCACGAGCTGCGCATGGACGACGACGTCTACAAGATGCGTCAGGACCCCTCGGTCACCGTGACCTTCCCCCTCGTCGGCGCCAAGGCCGAGGCGCTCGGTCTGACCGGCGTCCGCGCCCTCGCGTGGACGACGACGCCCTGGACCCTGCCGACGAACCTGGCGCTCGCGGTGGGCCCCGGCATCCGCTACGCCGTGGTCGAGGGCGGACCCCACGGCGCGGCCGACGTGCACACGACGCCCGACGGTACGCCCGACGAGGCCTTCGAGGCGGTCGCGCACCGGTACCTGCTGGCCGAGGATCTGCTGCCCAACTACGCCAAGGACCTCGGATACGAGAGCGCGGATGCCGCCCGCGCGGCCGTGCAGACGACGGTCTCGGGCGCGGAGCTCGAGGGCGTGTCGTACGACCGGCTCTTCGACTACTACGCCGACGCGTCGGTGTGGGGCACGCAGGACGCGTGGAAGATCCTGGTCGACGACTACGTCACGGTCAGCGACGGCACCGGCATCGTGCACCAGGCTCCCGCCTACGGTGAGGACGACAAGCGCCTTGCGGATGCCGCGGGCCTGCCGACGATCATCTCGCTCGACGACGGCGGACGGTTCCTGTCGGCCGTCACCGACGTCGCCGGCGAGCTGTGGCTCGAGGCCAACCGCCCGCTCATCCGCCTGCTCAAGCAGGGCGGGCGCCTGCTGCGCGAGGCTTCGTACGAGCACTCGTACCCGCACTGCTGGCGCTGCCGGAACCCCCTGATCTACAAGGCCGTGTCGAGCTGGTTCGTGCGCGTGACCGACATCAAGGACGACCTGCTGGCCAACAACCAGCAGATCACCTGGGTGCCCGAGAACGTCAAAGAGGGTCAGTTCGGCAAGTGGCTCGAAGGCGCACGCGACTGGTCGATCAGCCGCAACCGCTACTGGGGCTCGCCGATCCCGGTGTGGAAGAGCGACGACCCCGACTACCCGCGCGTCGACGTGTACGGCTCGCTCGCCGAGATGGAGGCCGACTTCGGCCGCCTGCCGGTGAACGCTGAGGGCGAGGTCGACCTGCACCGCCCGTACATCGACGACCTCACCCGGCCCAACCCCGACGACCCGACCGGAAAGTCGACGATGCGCCGCATCGAAGACGTGCTCGACGTGTGGTTCGACTCGGGCTCGATGCCGTTCGCGCAGGTGCACTACCCGTTCGAGAACCACGAGTGGTTCGACGAGCACGCCCCCGCCGACTTCATCGTCGAGTACATCGGCCAGACCCGCGGCTGGTTCTACGTCATGCACGTGCTCTCGACCGCGCTCTTCGACCGCCCGGCCTACACGGGCGTGTCGTGCCACGGCATCGTGCTCGGCAACGACGGACAGAAGATGTCGAAGTCGCTGCGCAACTACCCCGACGTGCGCGAGGTGTTCGACCGCGACGGTTCGGATGCCATGCGGTGGTTCCTCATGTCGTCGAGCGTGCTGCGCGGCGGCAACCTCGTCGTGACCGAGGAGGGCATCCGTTCGGGCGTGCGCGAGTTCCTGCTGCCGCTGTGGAACGCGTGGTACTTCTTCGCGACGTACAGCAACGCCTCGGGCCCCGACGGGTACACCGCCGAGTGGCGCACCGACTCCACCGACGTGCTCGACCGGTACATCCTCGCGCTGACCGGCGACCTCGTGACGAACGTCGCGGCCGACCTCGAGGGCCTCGACTCCACGACCGCGGCCGAGCGCCTGCGCGACTTCGCCGAGGTGCTGACCAACTGGTTCATCCGCCGCTCGCGCGACCGCTTCTGGGTGGGCGTGACCGACGACCCGCGCAGCCGCGAGGCCTTCGACACGCTCTACACCGTGCTCGAGACGCTGACCCGCGTCGCCGCGCCCCTGCTGCCGCTGGTCACCGAGCGCGTGTGGCAGGGCCTGACAGGGGGCCGCAGCGTCCACCTGACCGACTGGCCCGACGCCTCGGCCTTCCCCGCGGCAGAGGATATCCGCACCGCGATGGACACCGTCCGCGAGGTCTCGAGCGTCGCGAACGCGCTGCGCAAGCGCGAGGGCAAGCGCGTGCGCCTGCCCCTGCCGCGTCTGACGGTGGTGACTCCGGATGCCGCGGGCCTCGCGCAGTTCGACGACATCCTGCGCGAGGAGCTCAACGTCAAGGGCGTCGAGCAGGTCGCCCTGCAGGACGGGACGGCCGCCGAATACGGCATCACCCACCGCCTGTCGGTCAACGCCCGCGCCGCGGGGCCGCGTCTGGGCAAGCAGGTGCAGCAGGCGATCAAGGCCGCACGAGAGGGCGACTGGAGCGAGGTCGACGGACAGGTGGTCGCGGGCGGGATCGCCCTCGAGCCCGCCGAGTACGACCTCGTCGTCGAGACCGCGGGCCGTCCCGAGGGCGAGGCGTTGGCCGTGCTGTCGTCGGGGGGCTTCGTGCTGCTCGACACCGTCACGACGCCCGAGCTCGAGGCCGAGGGCCTGGCGCGCGACATGATCCGCGGCATCCAGGACACCCGCAAGGCCGCCGGCTTCGACGTGAGCGACCGGATCTTCCTGTCGCTGACGTTCGTCGACGACGCCGACGCCCGCGCCGTCGCCCAGGCCTTCGAGGTGGCGGGCGTGGCATCCGAGACCCTCGCCGAGGCGGTCGTGCTCGCTGGTCCCCAGGGCCGCCTCGTCGAGCACGGCTCGGCCCTGCCCGCCGAGTACGAGACGCAGATCACCGCCAAGACCTACGCGAACGTCGGCGCCGTCACGGTGGCCGTCGCGCGGATCGGAGCGCGCGCATGAGCGACCGCACCCGGGCCGATGCCGTGTACTCGGCCCTCCTCGAGCGCCAGGGCGAGCAGTGGGTCCAGCCGCGCGTCGAGCGCACGCGGCGCGTGCTCGAACTGCTCGCCGACCCGCAGCGCACGTACCGCGTGATCCACGTCACCGGCACCAACGGCAAGACCTCGACCAGCCGCATGATCGAGAGCCTGCTGCGCGCGATGGGCCTGCGCACCGGCCTGTTCACGAGCCCCCACCTGGAGCGTTTCACCGAGCGCATCCTGATCGACGGCGAACCGGTGGCGGATGCCGCCATCGCCGACGCCTGGGACGAGATCCAGCCGTTCGTCGGCATGGTCGACGGTGAGCTCGAAGCCGCCGGAGACGCCCCGCTGACGTTCTTCGAGCTGCTCACCGTGCTGGCCTTCGTGGTCGCCGCCGACGCGCCGATCGACGTGCTCGTGCTCGAGGTCGGCATGGGCGGGGAGTGGGACTCCACGAACACCGCCGACGGCGACGTGGCCGTGTTCGCGCCCATCGACATCGATCACGCGGATCGCCTCGGATCCACCATCGCCGAGATCGCCACGGTCAAGGCCGGGATCATCAAGCCGGGAGCGGCGGTCGTCTCGGCCGCTCAGCCCGCCGAGGCCCTGCGCGCCATCCGCGCGCGCGCCGACAAGGAGGGCGCGACCGTGGCCGTGGCCGGCGACGGGTTCGCCCTGGACTCGCAGACCCTGGCGGTGGGTGGTCAACAGCTCGACATCCGCGGGGTCGCCGGAACCTACCGAGAGGTCTACCTGCCGCTCTACGGAGTGCACCAGGGAGCGAACGCGGCCCTCGCCGTGGCCGCCGTCGAATCGCTCGTCGGCGGAGGCACGCAGCCTCTCGCCGCCGACGTGGTGGCCGACGGCCTGGGCAACGCCACGTCTCCGGGCCGCCTGCAGCTCATCGGCACAGCACCGACGGTGCTGTTGGACGCCGCGCACAACCCGCACGGCGCACGGGCGCTGGTCGCCGCCCTCGACGAGTCCTTCGACATCGACGAGTGGGGTGCCGTCATCGGCATCCTCGAGGGCAAGGATGCCGCGGGCATCATGTCGGCGCTGGTGCCCGGCGTGGCGCGCGTCTTCGCCACTGCTCCCGACAGCGACCGCGCCACGGACCCCGACGCAATCGCCGACGTGGCCGAGGCGGCCGACCTGCCGGTCACCGTTCACCCGACCCTCGAGGACGCGGCCGACGCGGCCCGCGCCTGGGCCGCCGAGTCCGACCGTCGCGCGGTGGTCATCGCCGGTTCGGTCGTACTCGCCGGAGAGGCGCTGCGCCTGTCGGAGCTCGAGGACTGGAAGGCCGGGTGGCAGGCATGAGTCCGCGTGAGCCGCGCGCTCCGCGCCCGCGTCGTCAGCGCGGCGCCCAGGAGTCGCTCGGTGCCGTCGTGCTCGGCTTCGAGTCGATCGTCGTCTTCCTCGGCGGTCTGGTCGTGTACGGCCTCAAGGTGCTCCCCGCGGGAATCGAACCGTGGTGGGGGATCGTCGGCGGTGTCGTCCTTGCGGTGGCCATGGTGGCCGTGTCGGGACTGCTGCGCCATCGGTGGGCGCTGTTCGCCGGCTGGGCCCTGCAGGTGATCCTGCTGCTCGGCGGGCTGCTCGTTCCGGCGCTCGCGGTCGTCGCCGTCATTTTCGGTGGCATGTGGGCGTATGCGACGATCAAGGGAGCGGCACTGGACCGACGCAACGCCCGGCTCGCCGCCGACCCCGACCTCTCGAACGGAGAATGACCCATGGCCACCGAAGAGACCCTCGTCCTGGTCAAGCCCGACGGCGTCGCCCGCGGACTGACCGGTGCGATCCTCGCCCGCATCGAGGCGAAGGGCTATGCGCTCGTCGACATCCGCCTCGTCGAGCCCGACCGCGAGACCCTCGCCCAGCACTACGCCGAGCACGAGGGCAAGCCGTTCTACGAGCCGCTCCTCGAGTTCATGCTCTCGGGTCCCTCCGTCGCGATCCGCCTCGCCGGCAACCGCGTCATCGAGGGCTTCCGCTCGCTCGCGGGTACGACCGACCCCACCACCGCCGCTCCCGGCACGATCCGCGGCGACTTCGGTCGCGACTGGGGCGTCAAGGTGCAGCAGAACCTCGTCCACGGCTCGGACAGTGTCGAGTCGGCCGAGCGCGAGCTCGCCATCTGGTTCGCCTGATCAGCCGAGTCTGATCCGGTTCGCCGGATGCCGTGAGGCCGCCGTCCCGTCGGGGCGGCGGCCTTCGTCGTGTTCGGCCGCGCGCGGAACTTCCGTGATGTGCGTATCCTCCGCGGCATCCGCGGCCCGCGAACTGAGGTTGTGCGCATCGCGGAGGTTATGCACGACGCGGGGCTGCGCGGCCGCGTACGGAAACTCGGTGATGTGCGTGACCTCCGCGGCATCCGCGGCCCGCGGGCTGAGGTTGTGCGCATCGCAGAGGTTGTGCGCGACGTAGCGTGACCGCGCACACCTACGCAGCAGTCCGCGCGCGGCTCAGAACTGCGCGAGCACGTCCAGTCGCGCCTGAGCGAGCACGGCGACCACGACGTAGGCCGCGAGCGTCATGAGCGGGACCCACACCATGAGTCGGTCCGCGACCTCGCGCACACGTGCTCCGGGAAGGACGCCTTCGCGCAGCACGTGCAGGGTGACGACGAAGAACGAGGGGATCACGACCGACCACGTCACCATGCACCACGGGCACAGGGTGGCCAGGACGAAGATGCTCTGCGCGATCAACCAGATCACGAAGCTCAACGCTCCCGCGAATCCGAGCCAGAACAGCGCCCAGAACCACTTCGCGAACCGCGCTCCGGCCAGCAGCGCCATTCCCACGACGATAGGCGCGATCCATGCTCCCAGGCCGATGATCGGGTTCGGGAAGCCGAACACGCTGCCCTGCGCCGATTGCAGGTTCGTCGAGCACTGCACCAACACACTGAAGTCACAGGATGCCGCGGCCCCGGGGTTCTGCAACTGGTGGAAGCGCTCCATGGTCAGCGAGAACGCGGCGATCCATCCCACGACGCCCGCGAAGATCAGCCAGATCGCGACGACGACCGGGCGGCGGGGGGTGACGGATTCGCTCATGCCTCGATTCTTTCACCGGGCTGCTATGCGGTCGCTCGATAAGCGCTCACCGACGTGCTCGATGCTCCTGCGGCCGCGACGGCGCTTCCAAGGCTCCGGCCACCTCGTTGCTCCGCTTGAAACTGCTCGTCCACGACGACGGCGGTGCCGGAGTCCCCTGCGGTTTCGCTGTCGCCCCCAGAATCAGCGGCACCTCACGGAGGAGCGAGACCTATTCGCGCAGCACCTCCGCGTTGATCTCGATGTGCTGGTCCGCTCCGGTCATTCGGAGTCATCCCGAGCGATCTGTTCTGCTTCTTGCATGGAGATGCTCCCGTCGGAACGCGGATCCGCCCCGAGCTCCGCGAGAGCGCGATCGGTGCTGATGAATTCGTACTCGCCGAATCCGAGCGCCAGCTTGAAGTAGGCAGTGTGGACAGACCTGCCCTCCAACGCAACGGCGATGACTTTCTGAACGAATTGGGAAGACACGTCGTCGGTCGACACCACGCTGTCTCCCATCAACCCCCCGACGACGAGCGTCTCGGAGAAGCCGCTCAAGGTGATGCCCGCGAACGCGTCGGTGATCCCCAGATCCGCCGCCTCCAGCGCGGCCGGGATCTCCGTCTCGTACGAGTCATCGTGGAAAGGCAACTGGCTGCAGCCCGAGACGACGCTCGCGGCGATGGCGATGCCGACCACACCGGCGAGACGCGCATGCCGCATCATGACGTCGCCGCCACTGCCCGCGCTCCGGCGAGGTCCGCCTCGCCGTATGCGACGCGTCCGCCCGAGGTCGCAATGACGCGGACCTCGCGCCCCGGGAACGCGGCCGTCGCCGTCCTCACGTCGCCGGCCATCCGCGCGGCGTCTTCGGAACGCTTCCTGGCCTGCTCGAACTGGGCGCGCACGCGGGCCCGCGCCTCTTCGAGCGCGGTGAGCGCCTCATCGGACAAGGTCATGGGGCCCCCTTCGTCGTCAGCTCGACCCTACCGACACCCTCCGCACGCACCGCAGCGCCTGTGGATGACGAACGCGCGAGCGCCGCCGTGGGCGTTCGCGGCGGTTCATGCGATAATGAAGGCTGATGTGACCGCGGCCGCGCCGCAGGAACATCACCCAGAAGACTTCGGGCGATGACCGCCCTTCGCAGCCCGGGCCGCAGGCCGGCTGCAGACCGAATGAGTTCGCGGCCCCGCCGGGTGCGGCGCCGCATGAGATTTCGTCGGGCGACGCGCGGTGTCGCCCGCCAGGGAGTACCTGCAGATGGCCGAATCAACCGACGATCAGAATCAGACCGACGAGGCGACGACGTCCCCCGCGACCGAGGCCCCTTCGACCGAGGCCGCTCCCACGGTCGACGAAGAAGAAGAAGCGGTCCAGGATGCCGCTGACGCGGCCGCCGTCGACACCGAGGCCCCTGCGGTCCTCGACGTCGACGACATCCCCGCGTCGGACGAGGCTGCGACCGTCACTGCAGCTGACGAGGCGGTGACCGTGACC
>NZ_QAJB01000186.1:0-10779 GCF_003061325.1 Microbacterium sp. HMWF026 | reverse complement strand
CCTGCCTAGGATCGCGTCATGACGATCGGACGGCGCGGGTGGCCGCTCTTGCTCACGGCTGCGGTGGCGGGCCTCGCGGTGGCGCTGACCGGGTGCGCGGCAGACCCCGAGAGCAGTCCGGTACCCACGTTCGCCGCTCCGCTCGTGCACGCGACGTCCGCGCCCGCGTCGCCGGCCCCCTCGCGCGTCGTCGCGCTGGGCGACTCGCTGATGTCGGGCTACAACCTGCTGCCCGAGCAGGCGTGGCCCGTCCTTCTGGGCGCGCGCGCCCGCGTCGCCCTCACGAACCTCGCCTGTCCGGGCATGGGGTTCGTCGTGCAGGGCGAGTGCGGAACCTCGTACGCGGGATTCGTCCCGGCGGTGGCGGCCCTGCAACCGCAGCTGCTGATCGTCGAGAGCTCGAGCAACGACTTCTGGGAGGACGGCGACGAGATCCGCAGCGACACCGCCGACACCGTCGATCAGTTGCACGCCGCCGCTCCGGACGCGCGCATCGTGGGTCTGAGCACCATCTGGAACGACGACCCCGACGTGCCCGACGACACCGCCGTGACCTCGGACGCCCTGCGCGACGCCGTGCAGGCGGTCGGCGGGACCTTCGTCGACGTCGGCCAGCCGCTCGTCGGCCACCCCGAGTGGATGCAGGACGATGACGTGCACCCCACGCCGCGGGGTCAGCGCGCGATCGAGCAGACCGTCATGTCGGCCCTGCAGGACGCGGGCGTCCTGCCCTGAGTCGGGTGTACGCCACCCGATACGGGACGCCTCAGCCGCGACCGAGCATCTTCTGCAGCTCGGCCAGGTCGGCCTCGCTCGGCGCGTTCCTGCCCCCGAGACCGAAGCCGGATCCGGTGGCCGGAGCCGCGATACCGGCGTTCTCGGCCGCGCGCTTGGCGGGGTTGCCCGACCGCGAACCCTTGGCCTTCTGCTGCTTGCCGCGCTTGGACGACGCACCCGGCTTGCCGCCCACCGGACCCATCCCCGGGATGTTGGGCACACCGCCGCGTGCGACGGTCTTCATCATCTTGGCGGCCTGATCGAAGCGCTGGACCAGCTGATTGACGTCGGTGACGGTCATGCCCGAACCGCGGGCGATGCGCAGGCGGCGCGAGCCGTTGAGAATCTTGGGGTTGCGGCGCTCGGCGAGGGTCATCGACCGGATGATGGCCTCGGTGCGGTCGATCTCGCGCTCGTCGAAATCGTCGAGCTGCTGCTTCATGTTGCCCATGCCCGGGAGCATCCCGAGCATCTTCTTCATGGAGCCCATCTTCTTCATCTGCTGCATCTGCTCGAGGAAGTCCTCGAGCGTGAAGGTCTCCGTCGCGAGCTTCTCGGCGACCTTCATCGCCTCGGCCTCGTCGAAGGCCGACTGCGCCTGCTCGATCAGGGTGAGGATGTCACCCAGATCGAGGATGCGGGATGCCATGCGGTCGGGGTGGAAGGGCTCGACGTCGTCGAGGCCCTCACCCGTCGACGCGAAGATGATGGGGCGACCCGTGACCGAGGCGACGGACAGCGCGGCGCCACCGCGGGCGTCGCCGTCGAGCTTCGACAGCACGACGCCGGTGAAGTCGACGCCGTCCTGGAACGCCTTGGCGGTGTTGACGGCATCCTGTCCGATCATCGCGTCGATGACGAACAGCACCTCGTCGGGCTGGGTGGCCCTGCGGATGTCGGCGGCCTGCTTCATCAGCTCGGCGTCGACACCCAGGCGACCGGCGGTGTCGATGATGACGATGTCGTGCTGCTGGCGCGTGGCGTGCGCGACGCCGTCGCGGGCGACCTTGACCGGGTCGCCGACGCCGTTGCCGGGCTCGGGCGCGTAGATCGCCGCTCCGGCGCGCTTGGCGACGACCTGCAGCTGGTTGACGGCGTTGGGGCGCTGGAGGTCGCAGGCGACCAGCAGCGGCGTGTGGCCGTCCTTCTCGAGCATCTTGGCGAGCTTGCCGGCGAAGGTGGTCTTACCCGAGCCCTGCAGGCCGGCGAGCATGATGACGGTCGGGGGGTTCTTGGCGAACTGCAGGCGACGCTGCTGACCGCCCAGGATGCCGATCAACTCGTCGTTGACGATCTGGACGACCTGCTGCGCGGGGTTGAGGGCGCGGTTGACCTCGTCGCCGAGGGCGCGCTCGCGCACGGCGGCGGTGAACTCCTTGACGACCGGGAGCGCCACGTCGGCGTCGAGCAGGGCGCGACGGATCTCGCGCACCGTCCCGTCGACGTCGGCGGGCGTGAGCTGGCCCTTCTTCCGGAGGTTGCGGAAGGTCTCTGTGAGCCGGTCGGAGAGGGTGCCGAAAGTCGCCATGATGAGTCGAGTTTACGCGGATCGACGCGACCGCGCGGCGCGGCTCAGTCGTCGGCGAGGGCGATGGCCGCCGCGAGCACCTCGGCGAGGGGGTGGCCCGCAGCCGTGCGGTCGGCCCAGGCCCACACGGCCGCGAGCACGGCCGCCGCCAGCGCGCCGGCGTGCACCTCGGCGCCGAGCGCCGGCATCCCGTCCCGCGTCAGTCGCGCGGCGATCTCGCGCTGCAGCCGGAACTGCCGGACGGCGCGGTCGCGGTCCAGCTCGGCGCCGATGCCCATGGCCTCGGCGTTCGTGATCGCGAGGGCGAGGGCGTCGGGCCGGAGCCCCGCCCCGATCTCGATCAGGGCCGACGCGACCTCGGCGTCGTCGCGCAGCAGGTCGACGCCGACGGCGACCTGCTCGTCGAAGCCCGACCACAGCACGTCGCTCTTGGCGGCGAAGTAGTTGAAGAAGCTCGAACGGCTCACGCCCGCGCGACGCGTGATGTCGGAGACGGACGTGTCGTCGTAGCCCTGCTCGAGGAACAGCTCGCACGCCGCCTCGGCGAGCACCTCGCGAGAGGAGACCCGGGGACGGCCGCTGCGCGATTCGGAGGCCACGACGCCAGCCTACGGCGACCGTGCGTGTGTATTCTTGGACGCAATCCAACATCGGAGGGTCGATGCTCGACATCCACCACGCGGGCCTGGCCCCGCACTACGTTCCCTATCTCGACGGCTGGGCCCACCAGCGCCGCATCCACGCCGACGTGGTCGCGGGCACCCGGCCTGACACGCTGCTGCTGCTCGAGCACGAGGCCGTGTACACCGCGGGCAAGCGCACCGAGGCGCACGAGCGCCCCGACGACGGCACGCCGGTGGTCGACGTCGACCGCGGCGGCAAGATCACCTGGCACGGTCCCGGGCAGCTCGTGGGCTACCCCATCGTGCGCCTGCCCGAGCCGATCGACGTCGTCGCCCACGTCCGACGGCTCGAGGGCCTGCTCATCGACGCGCTCGGCGCGCTCGGCGTGGACGGGTTCCGCGTCGAGGGGCGCAGCGGCGTCTGGGTCCAGCGCCCCCTGGGCGTCGACAAGGTCGCGGCGATCGGGGTCCGCGTCGAGAAGGGAACGACCATGCACGGCTTCGCCGTCAACTGCGACAACACCCTCGCGGGCTTCCGGCACATCGTGCCGTGCGGGATCTCGGATGCCGGGGTGACCACCGTCAGCGAGGTGCGGGGCGCCGACGTCTCCCCCGCCGACCTCGTGCCCGAGATCGAACGCGTCTTCCGCGCCGAGTACGCGGCGGTGGCCGCGTGAGCGCCTGCGGGACCGGTAACGCCGGGTCGCCGGCATCCACCGCCCCCAACGGCCGCAAGCTGCTGCGCCTGGAGGTGCGCAATGCCGAGACGCCGATCGAGCGCAAGCCCGAGTGGATCAAGACCAAGGCGCGAATGGGCCCCGAGTACACGGCGCTGCAGAACCTCGTGAAGACCGAGGAGCTGCACACGGTCTGCCAGGAGGCTGGCTGCCCCAACATCTTCGAGTGCTGGGAGGACCGCGAGGCCACGTTCCTCATCGGCGGCTCGCAGTGCACCCGTCGCTGCGACTTCTGCCAGATCGACACCGGCAAGCCCGCCGACTACGACCGCGACGAGCCCCGCCGCGTCGCCGAGAGCGTGACCCGGATGCAGCTGCGGTACGCCACGGTCACGGGTGTCGCACGCGATGACCTGCCTGACGAGGGCGCGTGGCTGCACGCCGAGACGGTGCGGCGCATCCACGCCGAGAACCCCGGGACCGGCGTCGAGATCCTCGCGACCGACTTCTCGGGCAACCCGGCGCACCTCGACGAGGTGTTCTCGTCGCGCCCCGAGGTCTTCGCGCACAACGTCGAGACGGTGCCGCGCATCTTCAAGCGCATCCGTCCCGCGTTCCGCTACGACCGATCGCTCGGCGTGCTCAGCGCCGCCCGCGACGCGGGACTCATTACCAAGTCCAACCTGATCCTCGGCATGGGCGAGGAGCCCGAAGAGGTCGTGCAGGCCCTCGAGGATCTGCACGCGGCGGGAACGGACATCATCACGATCACCCAGTACCTGCGCCCCACCCCGCGCCACCTCCCCGTGCAGCGGTGGGTCAAGCCCGCCGAGTTCGTCGAGTTCAAAGAAGAGGCCGAGCGCATCGGGTTCCTCGGCGTGCTCGCCGGTCCCCTCGTCCGCTCGTCCTACCGGGCCGGACGCCTGTGGGCGCAGTCGATGGTGTCGAAGGGACGCGAGATCCCGCCGCACCTCGCCCACCTCGCGAAGGACATCGCCGCGGCCGACGCGGGCTTCGCCCAGGCCGTGTGACGCGTGGCGGCGGCCGGAGCACCCCGGCCGTCGTCCCCTCGGCCGCGTCCGCGTCAGACCGGCCAGATGTACGGCAGGTCGTCGGGCAGATCGCCGAAACGCGGGACGTAGAACTCGGCATCCTTGCGGATCAGGTTCGAGCGGTGCGCCCGGTGGAAGGCCTCGTCGCCGAGCCACGGCGGCAAGTCGAGGTCGTCCTGGGCGACGCCGTCGACCTCGGGTGCGAAGACGCGGATCTTCTCGCGCACGGTGTCGGCGCGCCCCTGGGCGATCCACTCGTCGGTCATGACCAGGCCGTAGGACACGAGCGCCGCGAGGTGCCCGTCCCACATCTTCGCCGCGGGATGATGCCGCCAGCCGTGGTCGGGGACGGTCAAGGCGCGCAGCAGCTGAAACGTCTCGACCCGCTGCTTGCCCAGGCGCTTGAGGTCGAGGGCGCGGGCCGAGTCGACGAACGACGCGTACGGCAGGAAGGTCTGCACGGGGTCAGTCGGCGCTGGTGACCGACTGCACGCGCCCGTCGGACGCGAGGTTGACCAGCAGCACGTCGTCGGTCGCGTCGGGGTCGAGCGCGTACTCGAGGACCGCGAACGGGTCGGCGCCGCCGTGCTCGTCCGCGAGGATCGTCATGCTCATCAGCTGCAGCGCCTTGATGACGTCGATGTGGGTGTCGCCCGAGGCGTCGACCAGGAAGTCCTCGAGCTCGTCGCCGAGGGTCGCCTGCTGCTGCAGGATGTACTCGGTCACCTCGCTCGTGCGCGAGCCGAGCTCGTCGACCATGGCGTTGCGCGCGGCGAGGTCGATCGACTCGAGGGAGGAGATGAGGGATGCCGCGACGTCGAGCGCCTCGACCGAGACGTCGTCCTGGTCGGGGGCGGTCAGGTCGACCGTGACGCTCTGATCGCCGAACTCGACGTTCTCGCTCCAGAAGATCGACCCGTCGGGGCCCGACTCGAGGAGTCCGAAGAAGTCGTGCTCGATGGCCATGCCTCCATGTAAGCAGCCCGCCCCGTCTTCGGGAAGACGACCCGCCCGGGGGCGGATGTGCGGTAGGGGCTCAGTCGACGAGCGAGGCGGCGAACACGTGCGGCGTGAAGCCCGTGAGGTCGTTGATGCCCTCGCCCTGACCCAGCAGCTTCACCGGGATGCCGGTGCGCTCCTGGACCGCCAGGACGAAGCCGCCCTTGGCGGAACCGTCGAGCTTCGTGAGCACGAGGCCCGTGACCCCGGCGCTGTCGAGGAACGCCTGCGCCTGCATCAGGCCGTTCTGGCCGGTCGTGGCATCCAGGACCAGGAGGACCTCGGCGATCGGCGCCTGCTTCTCGATGACGCGCTTGATCTTGCCGAGCTCGTCCATGAGTCCGCCCTTGGTGTGCAGGCGGCCGGCGGTGTCGACCAGCACGATCTCGGTGCCGGTCTCTTTGGCGTGGGCGACGGTCTGGAAGGCGACGGATGCCGGGTCCTGACCCTCGTGCTGCGGACGCACGATCGTCGCTCCCCCGCGCTCCGCCCAGGTGGCCAGCTGGTCGACCGCGGCGGCGCGGAACGTGTCGGCGGCCCCCACCGTCACCGTGCGTCCGTAGCGCTGCAGGAACTTGGCGAACTTGCCGATGGTGGTGGTCTTGCCCACGCCGTTCACGCCCACGACGAGCACGACCGCCGGACGTTCGGTGAGTCGCAGGGTGGTGTCGAACTTGGCGAAGTGCTCCTCGAGCGTCTCTTTGAGCATGCGCTGCAGGTCGCGGGGATCGGTCGTGCGGTAGCGCTCGACCTTCTCACGCAGTTCGTCGACGAGGCGCTCGGTCACGTCGGGACCGAAGTCGGCCGTCAGCAGCGCGGTCTCGAGGTCTTCCCACGTGTTCTCGTCGATCGTGGGTTTGACGAACAGCCCGCGCAGCGCGCGGCCCAGCGACCAGGAGTTCTCAGCCATTGCTTCAGCTTACGGGGGCGGCCTCGTCACGGGCGGCGGCGCGGTCGCCCACGCGCTGACCCACGACGGCCGAGACGCCGTCCTGCCGCATCGAGACCCCGTAGAGCGCGTCCGCGATCTCCATCGTGCGCTTCTGGTGGGTGATGACGATGAGCTGACTGCTCGCGCGCAGCTTCTCGAAGACGCCGAGGAGCCGTCCGAGGTTGGCGTCGTCGAGGGCGGCCTCGACCTCGTCGAGGATGTAGAACGGGCTGGGACGGGCGGTGAAGATCGCGGTGAGGAATGCCACGGCGGCCAGCGAGCGCTCGCCGCCCGACAGCAGCGACAGGCGCTCGATCTTCTTGCCGACCGGCCGCACCGCGACCTCGATCCCGGTCGTGAGCGGGTTGTCGGGGTCGGTGAGCGAGATGCTCCCGGTTCCGCCCGGGAAGAGGATCGGGAAGATGTCGGTGAACGCGGCGCGGGTGTCTTCGAACGCGGCGACGAAGATGGTCTGCATCCGCTCGTCCAGCTCGGCGATGATCGTCTGCAGGTCGGCACGGGTCTGCTGCAGGTCGGCGAGCTGCTCGGTGAGGAACGCGTGCCGCTGCTCGAGCGCCGCGAACTCCTCGAGGGCGAGCGGGTTGACGCGTCCCAGCTGCGCCAGCTTGCGCTCGGCGTCCTGCAGCCGACGCTTCTGCGCGGTGCGGTCGTAGCGCACGCCCTCGCCCTCGCCGTCCGCGGGGATCAGCTGGTCGGGACCGTATTCGGCCACGAGGACGGCCTCGTCGAGCGCGAGTTCGGACTGCACCCGTTCGAGAAGGCTCGTAACGTGCAGCTTCTTCTCGTGCATCTGCAGCTCGAGTCCGTGGACGCTCTCGGTGAGGCGGGCCAGCCGCTCGCGCACCGCCGCTTCATCGGCGCGGGCACGGGCGAGCTCCTCCGTGACGGCCGCGCGCGCCGACTCGGCCGCAGCCAGCTCCACCCGCGCCTGGCTCACCGAGCGGTCCACCGAGTCCAGCAGCGGCGGCAGGTGTCCCGCCACCTCGGCCGCGACGGCGCGCTGCGCGCGACGGATCACGGCGCGGCGCGCGGCCTCGGCGGCGGCGGCGCGCTCGCGCTCCCGCTGCTGCTCGAGCTGGACGATGCGCACCTCGCCCGCGCGGACGCGCTCCTTGAGCGTCTCGATGTCGAGCCGCGCGCGCAGCTCGCGCTCCCGGGCGGCGTCGACCTCGCCGGCCAGTCCCGCGCGCGCGGACGCGTCGAGCAGCGGTCGAGGGGACTCGAGCGCCCGGTTCAGCTGCTCCTCGGCGCGACGCGCCGCCTCTTCAGCGTCGACGACCAGGGCCTGGGCCTGGCCGAGCCCCGCCTCGAGACGCTCGCACTCCGCCACGGCGGACTCGTGCTGCACGGTGACACGGTTGGTCTTCTCGGCCTGGGCGGCGAGGGCGGCGTCGTGCGCGCGCAGGGTCGACAGTGCTTCCTTCGTCCGCTGGCGCGCGTCGGTGAGCACCCGCTGCTCGTCGGTAAGGGCCTCGCGCAGCGAATCCGCGACGACGACGATCTCGGCCAGCCGCTCCTCGGCGGCGTCGCGTTCGGCGGCGAGTTCGAGTCGCGAGCGACCCGACCCCGAGCCGGCCCGCACGGTCAGGGCCGTGAGCACCTCGCCCGCGCGGGTCACCAGCGTCACCTCGGGGGGCAGTCCCGCCTGGAGGGCCTGCCCCGCGGCGAGGTCCTCGACGACGAAGGTGCGGGACAGGATGCCGCGCACCCCCGCCGACGCGGTGACGACGTCGATGGCCGCGACCGTTCCCTCCACCTCGGGCACGGTCGTCGGCGCGTCGGCTGCGGCGATCGCGATCTCGACGACCCCCATGTCGGCCGAGGCCGCCGTCCGCGCGGCGTCGAAAGCCGCCGCGGCGTCGTCGACGAGAAGTCCCTCGGCGAGCGAGCCGAGCGCCGCGGCGATGGCCGCCTCGTACCCGGCGGTGACCTTCACGTCGTCGCCGACCAGACCCCGTACACCCGGGCCGCCCGCGGCCAGCAGGTCGGCGGCCGCGTTGCGCACGTCGAGGGCGCGCCCCAGCGCCGTGGTCTGGGCCGTCAGGGCGTCGCGCTCGCGCTCGGCGGCGTGGAGTCGGTCGCGCATGCCGGCGACCGCGCTCTCGCGGTCGTTGGCGTCGCGCTGCGCGCGCTCGTACGCGGCGGCGTGCTCGGCGCTCGAGGCGCCGGCGACGACCTCGGGATCGAGCTCGGCGCGGGCCCGCTCGGTCTCGGCGCGCCGCAGCAGGGCGGCGTCGAGGGCCCGCTGCTGCCGCTCGACGCCCGCGCGGACCGCCGCGAGGGCCGAGCCGGCCGCCTCGGCGGTTCCCCGCAGAGCCTGGATGCGCATGTCGTGCTCCGAGACCAGCGCGCTCTGCGCGGCGATCTCGACGTCGAGCGCGTCGAGGTCCGCGCGCGCACGCGCCACCGCCCTCGTCGCCTCGGCCGCGGCATCCTGCGCCTCTCCGAGACCCGCCGCGACCTCGTCGATCTCGACGCGCAGGTCGTCGATGGCGTGCTGGCCGACCGTGGGGGTCAGCGTCGCCGCATCGGCGCCCTCGTCACCGAGCAGGGTCAGCCGCTGGCCGGCCAGCGAGTACAGACCCCGCAGCCGTTCCTGCACCTGCTCGAGCGCGAAGGCGACGCTGCGCGCGCGGTCCACCGCTTCGGAACGCTGGTCGTTCTCGAGCCGCTCGACACGGCCGCGCAGACCCTCGGCCTGTTCCTGCAGCCCCAGCCGCTCGGTGTGGCGCTCGGTCTCGGCGCGAGCCGCGTCGGCGAGTTGTGCGCGCAGACCCACGAGATCGTCCGCGTAGAGCCGCGCCTTCGCGTCGCGGACGACCGCGGCGATGGTCGCGGCCTCGCGCGCGATCTCGGCCTGCTTGCCCAGGGGCTTGAGCTGACGACGCAGCTCGCCCGCCAGGTCGCTCAGGCGGGTGAGATTGGTCTCCATCGCCTCGAGCTTGCGCGCCGTCTTCTCTTTGCGACGGCGGTGCTTCAAGATGCCGGCGGCCTCCTCGATGAAGCCGCGCCGGTCCTCGGCGGTGGCCTGCAGCACCGTGTCCAAGCGTCCCTGTCCGACGATGACGTGCATCTCGCGTCCCAGGCCGGAGTCGCTCAGCAGCTCCTGCACGTCGAGCAGTCGGCAGGTCTGCCCGTTGATGGCGTACTCGCTCGCGCCGGTGCGGAACAGCGTGCGGCTGATCGTCACCTCGCTGTAGTCGATCGGCAGTGCACCGTCGGCGTTGTCGATGGTCAGCTGCACCTCGGCCCGGCCGAGTGGCCCGCGGGTCGAGGTCCCGGCGAAGATGACGTCCTCCATCTTGCCGCCGCGCAGGGTCTTGGCGCCCTGCTCGCCCATGACCCAGGCGAGGGCGTCGACGACGTTCGACTTGCCCGACCCGTTGGGACCGACGATGCAGGTGACCCCGGGCTCGAGGGCGAACGTGGTCGACTGCGCGAACGACTTGAAGCCCTTGAGCGTGAGGCTCTTCAGATGCACTCGCCGCTCCTCTCCTGTCGCCCGACGGGCACTGCGCCTCACGCTAGCCGAGGAACCGCGGAATTCCGCGGTGGCGAGCCGCGCGGTCGCCGCCGACGCGCCCGAGAGTCCGTCGATTCTGAGCGTAAGCTTGACATTCGCTGAGCGCCTCCGCTAGCGTCGGGGATCGCAACCGACGTCGAAAGGAGGTCCTCCCATGATTCGCACCATCACCGGCTTCACCGCCACCGGCTTCATCGCCGTGCCCGTGCTCTCCGCACCCGTCACCGGAGTGACCACCGCCGTCGGCATGCCCCTCCGTCAGGGCTGACCGGTCGCGTCGAGACGCCTCGCGTCTCCGCCTCCCGTCGAGCTTCACCGCTCGCCCGGACCGTTCCCGGTCCGCCACGCGCTCGTCGCGTCACTCACTCGTCTTCTCTTCCTCACGGAGCCTCCGCATGAACGCCCTGTTCACGCGCGCGCCGCAGCACGCCTCGGCCGCGCCTTCCACCCCTCCCACCCCCTCGACCGTCACGTTCGACACGACCGCCTACCGCCCGCTGGGCCTGCTGGACCGGCTGTCGCTGCGCGTCGGGCTGTGGCTGCTCGCCCGGCACGCCGATCGCGCCCGCGCACTCGACCACCAGGCCGTCTCGGCCTATCGGGCGCAGAAGGCACAGGCCGAGCGCGAACGCCGCGAACGCGCCTGGC
>NZ_QAJB01000185.1:0-1993 GCF_003061325.1 Microbacterium sp. HMWF026 | reverse complement strand
CCCCGCCATCATCGTCGTCCTCGATCTCAGGATCGATGGATGCCACGGGCCCCGCGGGCGGAGGAGAGGCCGGGGCGGGCGGGGGCGCGATCGCCGCGAACCGCACCTGCTCTTCGAGCTCGCGCAGGCGGTCCCACGCGACGGGGTCGTCGGCGAGGTCGGCGTCCGGTCCGTAGGCCCGCGCACGCAGCCGCTCGAGCTCGTCGCGCACGCCGTCGTCCATTCTCAGAATGGTTCCACACCCCGGCCGACCCGGGGCCGTTCTCGGTACATGCGCGGGAATAGATCGAACGGGGCGGTGTTGAACACCGCATGCGCTCCTTCGGCACACTCTCATTCGGCCACTACGGCCCCCTCGGCGGCGGGCACCACCTGTCCGCCGGCGACTCGATGCTCCAGGCGATCGACCTTGCCCAGGGCATGGACGACCTGGGCGTGAACGGCATCTCGTTCCGCGTGCACCACTTCGCGCGTCAGCAGGCAGCTCCCATGCCGCTGCTCGCGGCGATCGCCGCCCGCACCTCGCGCATCGAGGTGGGCACGGGGGTCATCGACATGCGGTACGAGAACCCGCTCATGCTCGCCGAGGAGGCGGCATCCGTCGATCTGATCAGCGGCAACCGGCTCGCGCTCGGCGTCAGCCGTGGGTCACCCGAGACGGTGCAGCGCGGCTACGAGGCGTTCGGATACACCGGCTCGCAGGACCCCCGCGGCGCCGACATCGCCCGCGAGCACTTCGACCTCTTCTTGCGGGCGATCGACGGCGAGGGCCTGGCCGAGCGCGACCCGATGAGCCCCTTCGGCGGCGGCACCGGGCTGCAGCGCATCGAGCCGCACTCCCCCGGGCTCCGCAATCGCATCTGGTGGGGTGCGGGCACCACCGCGACGGCGGAGTGGGCGGGTCGACTCGGCGTGAACCTGATGTCGTCGACGCTGCTCACCGAGGCCGACGGAACACCCTTCGACCTGCTGCAGGCGCAGCAGCTCGACGCCTTCCGCGCCGCTTGGCGCGAGGCCGGCCACGCGGGAGAGCCGCGCACATCGGTCAGCCGCAGCATCTTCCCGATCGTGACGGCCGAGGACGAGCTGTACTTCTCGGGCTCGGCCGGCAGTGATCAGATCGGCGTCATCGACGGCATGCGTTCCACGTTCGGCAAGACGTACGCTGCGACGCCCGACGTCCTCGTCGAGCAGCTGCAGAACGACGCCGCCGTGATGAGCGCCGACACGCTCATGCTGACGATCCCCTCGCAGATGGGCGTGGAGTTCAACCTGCGCCTGGTCGAGAACTTCGCGAAGCACGTCGCTCCCGCCCTCGGCTGGCGATCGACGCTCGCGACGGTCTGAGCGAACCCCCGAACGGACCCGGATGCCGATGCCCTCGGCACCCGGGTCCGTTCGGCGTTTCAGCCGGAAGCGTCTGGATACTGCGGCCTGACGCGGCCCTGCTCAGACGCGGGAGCGGGCGACCGTCTGCGAGACGAGGTACTCGCCCCACGCGACGGCGTAGGCGCCGAGCGACGCCCACACCCACGCGGAGGAGAGGATGCCGGCGAGCCCCATCAGCGCCGCGACCGTCAACACCGCCACGACGGCGAGCACCGGAACGGCCGCGCGCGCGCCGACCACCGCACCGCCCCCGCGCCAGATGACCAGCAGCGCACCCGCCGTCGCCACCAACAGGATGACCGGGGTGAACCAGGGGCCGAGGGCGCCCATCGTGACGGCGGCACCGATCCCCGCGATCGACAACGACGCGGTGCGGATCGCACGGGTGGACATGGAGGTCGAGGCAGTCGAGATGGTGGGCTCCTCAGAAGAACGGATCGTTCACTCCAGCCTAGACAGCGCGTCTGTGCCGGGACTGTCTACGGTGGGCGGATGGGAATCACCCTCGCGCGCATGGATCCGGCCGGCATCGACGGTGCCGCACTCGCATCGTTCCTGACGACGCAAATCTTCCCCTTCCACGTCCGCCCGCGCTGGACCTCGA
>NZ_QAJB01000184.1:0-2130 GCF_003061325.1 Microbacterium sp. HMWF026 | reverse complement strand
GTATGCGCCCGGCGCGTGGGCGGCGAGCCAGGCCTCGACCCCGCGCCAGGTCGCCACCGCGTGGGCGGCGGGGCCCGGCATCCGTCGTCCCGCCTCGACGTAGGGGAACACGAAGCGCAGCACGGCCACGCCGTCGGCCGCCAGGGCGTCGGACAGTCCGGCGAGGAACGGGTGCTCCATGCCGGCCCCGGCACCGTGGGCGAGGGCCACCGTGGCGCGCGACCGCGCGGGAGCCGACCAGAACCCCGACACCTCGACCGGTCCCGCCGGCAGCTCGACGGCGATGCGGACGGGCTGCGGGGTCACCGCGGGGCGGGGGTGTCGTCCGCGTCGGGACGGTCCGCGGGCGTGTCGGAACCGGCGCGGTCGGAACCGCCCGCATCCGCGGACGACGGCGCCTCGGCCGCGGGCGCCTTCGGGGCGATCCGCTCGCCGTACCGCGGCGGCTCGTCGTCGCGCGACGCGGAGCCGGGAGCGACCGAGGGCACCGGCGGACGCGGCGGCGCGGCCTGTCCCGACGGGCGACGCTCGCCGTACTGCGGGGGCGTGGAGTCGTCGGCGACGGGGCGCGACACGGTGGTGCGCGCGGCCGTGCCGGTGGGGCCCAGGACGCCACGCGCCTTGTGCACGCTGGTCGCGGCGACGCACACGTCGTAGTGGTCGGCGGCGACCTGCATGACCGAAGCGAAGTCGCGACGGCGGCGGACGATCGAGTACGTGCCCAGGCTCAAGAGCATGCCGAGGGCCATACCGATCAGCAGCACGCCGATGAAGGCCGAGATCTGCGCGGTCGGCGTGCCGAGCACGAAGATGAACGCGAACAGCAGACCCAGCATCAGGCCGTTCAGCGCGCCCGAGCGGGCCGCCGTGGCGTAGCCGAGCTTTCCGGTGATCCGCTCGATCGAGCGCAGGCCCGAACCCACGATCGCGATGTCGCGCGCGGGGACCTCCGCGGCGATCAGCGACGAGACGGCCTTCTGCGCCTGCTCGTACGTGGGGAACGAGGCGATCTTGTCGCCGACCTCGTCGCGACCGGCACCCGGACGCTGCGCGAACATACTCATTTCATCATCCTGTCACGCACGCCTGACCGTTCCCGAGGTGTTGCCGACGAGGTGCGGACTACGCTGTACCGGTGAGCACGCAAAGGGTTTTCGTCGCCCGCTTGGCGGGCTGCACGGTGTTCGACCCGGCGGGAGACCGCCTGGGCCGGGTGCGCGACGTCGTGGTGATCTACCGCGCCTCCGCCGCACCGCGCGTCGTGGGCCTCGTCGTCGAGATCCCGGGCCGTCGACATGTGTTCGTGTCCATCGGGCGCGTCACCTCGATCCAGGCCGGTCAGGTCATCACGACCGGCCTCATCAACGTGCGCCGCTTCCAGCAGCGCGGCGGCGAGGTGCGTGTAATGGCCGAGATGCTCGGACGCCGCGTCAGTCTCGTCGACGGCTCGGGCTCCGCCGTGATCGAGGACGTCGCGATCGAGCGCAACCGTCTCGGCGAGTGGGACGTGGGGCAGCTGTTCCTGCGTCGCCCGCGCACGAGCGCGTCGCCCTTCGCCAAGGGCGCCACGACCTTCGCCGCGTGGGGCGAGGTGCGCGAGAACCAGACGCCCGGCGAGGCGCAGTCCGCCGAGCAGCTCGTGGCGACGTACTCCGAGCTCAAGCCCGCCGACCTGGCCAACACCCTCCTCGACCTGCCCGAGGAGCGTCTGATCGAGGTCGCCGAAGAGCTCAGCGACGACCGTCTGGCCGACGCCCTCGAAGAGATGCCCGAGGACGAGCAGGTGCACATCCTCGAGCAGCTCGGCGACGAACGCGCCGCCGACATCCTGGATGCCATGGAACCCGACGACGCCGCCGACCTGCTCGGTCAGCTGCCCGAGTCGCGCTCCGAGCAACTGCTCGACCTGATGGAGCCCGAAGAGGCCGACGACGTCCGCGCGCTGCTGCAGTACGGACCCGATACCGCCGGTGGCCTGATGACCCCCGAGCCCATCGTGCTGTCGGCCGACGCCACGGTCGCCGAGGCCCTGGCCCTGATCCGTCGGCACGAGCTGCACCCGGCGCTCGCGGCATCCGTGTTCATCACCCTGCCGCCGTACGAGACGCCGACCGGACGTCTGCTGGGCAC
>NZ_QAJB01000183.1:0-8161 GCF_003061325.1 Microbacterium sp. HMWF026 | reverse complement strand
GCCGACGCCCCGCGCGTGCTCCTCGTCCACGGCCTCGGCTCCGACGGCGCGCTCATGTGGCGTTTCGGCACCGCCCTCGCCGACGCCGGGTGGCACGCCGTGGCCGTGGACCTGCGCGGTCACGGCGATGCGCCCCGCGCCCTCGACTACTCGATCGCGGCGTACGCGGCCGATCTGGCCGCCACCGCCCCCGTCGACGGCGGCGCGTGGGACGCGGTCGTCGGCCACTCGCTCGGCGGAGCGGCGGCCACGGTCGCCGCGGCCGAGCACCCCGTATGGACCCGCCGCCTCGTCCTGGTCGATCCCGCGATCGCCCTGTCGGCCGAGGACCGCGACATCGTGCGGGTGAGCCAGGAGCAGTCCTTCGCCGACCCGACGGTCGAGGCCGTCCGCGCGGAGCATCCCGCGTGGCATCCGCTCGATGTCGAGCTCAAGGCCCGCGCCACGCGGCGGGCCAGCCGGTGGGCGATCGAGCAGACGTCCGCGCAGAACGAGCCGTGGGACGTCCGCGCTCAGGCCGCCGCGCTCACCGTCCCCACGCACGTGCTGGGCGCCGACCCGGCGGTGCACTCGATCTTCTCCGGCGAACTGGCGTCAGAGGTGCTGCAGAACCCCGCGGTGACGATGAGCGTGATCACCGGGGCCGGGCACTCCCCCCACCGCGACCGTCCCGAAGCGACCGTCGCCGCGCTGCTGGACGCGCTGGCCTGACGCGCCCCGGCCCGGCGCACCGGCTCGGCCCGGGCGGGCCGACCGGGCCGCGCACCCGTCGACGGCACGCGCCACCCCCACCCGCGATGTCGGTGGTCACGGCCAGAATGGATGCCATGACCTCGTTCGACCCGGCTCGGTTGCTGCCCGACGACCTGCTCGCGCGCATCCGCGAACGGGCCGCCGTGCACGACCGCGACAACACCTTCCCCCACGACGACCTCGACGACCTTCGCGCGGCGGGGTATCTCGGCATCCTGGTCCCCTCCGCGCAGGGCGGTGCGGGACTGAGCCTGGCCGAGGCGTCGCTGCTGCAGCAGCGTCTGGCGGGGGCCGCGCCCGCGACGGCGCTCGCGGTCAACATGCACCTGGTGTGGACCGGGGTGGCCAAGGTGCTGCGCGACCGCGGCATCGACGACCTGGCGTTCGTCGAGCAGCGCGCGGGAGCGGGCGAGGTGTTCGCCTTCGGCATCAGCGAGGCGGGTAACGACATCGTGCTCTTCGGCAGCGACACCGTCGCCGAGCCCGACGGCGCCGGGGGCTACACCTTCACGGGCACCAAGATCTTCACCTCGCTGTCGCCGGTGTGGACGCACCTCGGCGTGCACGGTCTCGACACCACCTCGGCGGACGCCCCGCAGATGGTGTTCGCGTTCCTCGAGCGCGGTGACGCCATCGTGGCCCGCGACGACTGGGACACCCTGGGCATGCGGGGGACGCAGAGTCGCACGACCGAGCTGCGCGGCGCGCACGCCCCGGCCGAGCGGGTCATCCGTCGCCTGGCCCCCGGTCCGCAGCCCGATCCGCTGATCTTCGGCATCTTCTCGGTGTTCGAGATCCTGCTCGCCTCGGTCTACACGGGCATCGCGCGGCGCGCGCTCGAGCTCGCCGTCGACGCGGCGACGGCACGGCGGTCGAAGAAGACGGGCACGGTCTACGCCAACGACCCCGACATCCGCTGGCGCGTGGCCGACATGGCGCTCGCCTACGACGCGCTGCCCCCGCAGCTCGCGACCCTGGCGCACGACGTCGACTCCGGAGCCGATCACGGCGGGCAGTGGTTCTCGCTGCTCGCCGGGGTGAAGTACCGCGCCGTGTCGATGGCCAAGGCGGTCGTCGACGACGCCATCCTCGTCGGCGGCGGTTCGGCGTACTTCGCGCACAGCGAGCTGAGCCGCCTGTATCGCGACGTCCTCGCCGGCATGTTCCACCCCTCCGACGCCGAGTCCGCGCACTCCACGGCCGCGGCCGCCTGGCTCGGCCCGGTGACCGACTGATGGCGCGCACGCCCACCACGGCGCTGAGCCCGGCCGATCAGGAGCGCCGCCGCGCCCTGCGCGTCATGAAGGGCGTGGCCCTGGGCGCGCTGCTGGGCATGGCGCTGATCTTCGCGGTGTCGTTCCCCCTGCAGCGCGAGGTCGAGTGGCTGCAGTACGTCCGCGCCGCGGCCGAGGGCGGCATGGTCGGCGCGCTGGCCGACTGGTTCGCGGTGACGGCGCTGTTCCGGCATCCCCTGGGTCTGCCGATTCCGCACACGGCGATCATCCCGCGGCGCAAAGACGAGATCGGCCGCCAGCTGGGCGAGTTCGTCGAGACCAACTTCCTCGAGGGCGACGTCGTGCGCACCAAACTCGAGTCGACGCCCCTGTCGGCCCGCGCCGGCGCATGGCTCGCCGACCCGGCGCACGCCGACCGCGTCGCCGCCGAGGGGGCGACGCTGGCGACGAGCGTCCTGACCGCGCTCGACGACGACGACGTGCAGGGCCTGATCGAAGACCTCGCGCGCGAGCACCTGCTCTCGCCCGACTGGGGTCCGTCGATCGGCGGCTGGCTGCAGCGGGTCGTCGGCTCGGGCGCGCACCACGGCGCCGTCGACCTCGCCCTCGACAACATCGCCGTGTGGCTCGGCAACAACCGCGACACCTTCCAGGGACTCGTCTCGCGCCGCCTGCCGTCGTGGGTGCCGAGCATGGCCGCGCGCCTGGTCGACGACACCGTCTACCGCGAGGCGGTGCAGTTCGTCGACGCGGTCCGCGCCGACCCCGGCCACCAGGCCCGCGGCGCGATCGACGGCTACCTCGCGCGGCTCGCCGACAACCTGCAGCACGACCCGGCCACGATGGTGCGCCTCGAAGAGGCCAAGGCCGCGGTATTCGACAGTCCTCGCGTGCGCCAGCTCGCCGCCGACGCGTGGAACACCGCCAAGGCCGGCTTGCTGCGCTCGCTCGCCGACCCCGAGAGCGCGCTGCGGCGGCGCGCGTCCGCGGCCCTCGCCGAGGTGGGCGAGCGCCTGCAGCACGACGCGACGCTGCAGAAGCGCGTGGACGGCTGGGTCACCGACGCCGCGGTCTTCGTGGTCGGGCGCTACCGGCACGACATCGCCTCGATCATCACCGACACCGTCGAACGGTGGGATGCCGAAGAGACCACCGAGAAGATCGAGCTCATGGTGGGCCGCGACCTGCAGTACATCCGCCTCAACGGCACGATCGTGGGGGCTCTGGCGGGCCTGGTGATCTTCACGGTCGCCCATCTGACGTGGGGATCGTGACCGCCCCGGCCGGCCGGCGCGCGCACCGGCGGTCCGCGCCGGGTGTGCGCGCCCGCGTCGGCACGGGTCGCGCCGCGTCCGAGACGTTGCGCGACGCGGCCTCGCGTCGAACCGCCCGGGGCACCCGCCGGGTGAGTAGCCTGGGCCGGGTGAGCGACGGTTCGGGGACCGCGGAGTTCCTCTTCACCTACGGGACGCTCCAGCTGCCCGACGTGCAGCTGGACACATTCGGTCGCGTCGTCGAGGGCGAGGACGATTCGCTGGCCGGCCACCGGCTCGAGTGGGTCGACGTGGGCGACGAGCGGGTCGCCCAGCTCTCGGGCCTCGACGAGCACCCCATCCTGCGCCGGACCGGCGATGCGCGCGACCGCGTCTTCGGGCGCGTCCTGACGCTCGACCCCGAGGAGCTCGACGCCGCCGACGAGTACGAGGTGGCGCTGTACCGGCGCACCTCGGTCGTCCTCGCGAGCGGGCGCACCGCCTGGGTCTACGTGTCGGCATGAGCGCGCTGTCCGTCGATCCCCGCTGGCCGCGCGCCGGAGACTGGCCGCCTCCCTCCCCCGGAGCGGATGCCGTTCTGCTCGGCGTCCCCGCGCACGAGACCTCGCTGTCGCCGACCGGCGCGTCCCAGACCCCCGCAGCGGTGCGAGAGGCCCTGCGTCGCTTCTCGCCGACCCTGCTGGGCCCGCCCCCGGTCGACCTGGATCAGGCGTTGCGCATCGCCGACGCCGGCGACGTCGCCGATCCCGACGGCCGCGAGGGCGAGGCGCGCGTGCGAACAGCGGTCTCGCAGCTCGATGCGGCACGGCTCGTCATCGCCCTCGGCGGCGACAACTCCGCCACGTACGCCGTGGCGCAGGGTCGCGGCGCGCGCGGTCTGATCACGCTCGACGCCCACTTCGACCTGCGCGACGGCGAGTCCAACGGCTCTCCCGTGCGGCGCCTGATCGCCGACGGACTCGATCCCCGTCGCATCGTGCAGATCGGCATCGCCGACTTCGCCAACTCGGCCGAGTACGCCCGCCGCGCGTTCGACTCCGGCATCACGGTCATCACGCTCGACGAGGTGCGCCGCCGCGGCATCGCCGACGTCGTGGCCGAAGCGCTGCGCGTCGCCGGCGGCGTCCCGCCCGGCAGAGCGGTGGAAGGCGGAACCGGCGGCATCCACCTCGATATCGACGTCGACGTGTGCGACCGCGCCGTCGCCCCGGGCTGCCCCGCGAGCGTCCCCGGCGGCCTCGCCGCGTGGGAGCTGCGCGCTCTCGTGCGCGGGCTCTCGCGAGACCCCGGCGTGATCAGCGCCGACATCGTCGAGGTGGATGCCACGGCAGACACCGCCGACGCCCGAACCGTTCGACTGGCCGCCCTGTGCGTCCTGGAGCTCCTGGCTGGATTGGCGGAACGACGATGATCCAACTCGTCCTCGCGCGACATGCGAAATCGGACTGGGCCGACGAGGGCCTCGACGATCACGACCGGCCGCTGAACGACCGCGGACGTCGGGACGCCCCCGCGATGGCCCGCACGGTGCTCAAGGCCGGAGTGCGCCCCGAGACGCTGCTGTCGAGCTCGGCCCTGCGCGCGCGGCAGACGGCCGAGGCGTTCTCGGTCGTCTTCGACACCGAGGTACGCGAACTGCCCGAGCTCTACCTCGCCGCCCCCGACGCACTGCTCGCCGCGGCGCGGGCTTCCGGGTCCGACGAGGTCATGGTCGTCGCGCACGACCCCGGCATGAGCGCCCTCGTCTCGCGCCTCGCGGACCGCGACGAGCGCATGGTCACGTGCGCCGTGGCGGTGTTCACCTGGCACGAGGGCACCTGGGACGACGTGGATGCCGTTCCCCCCGACGAGTTCGAGCTGTTCACGCCCTGAGTCCTGGCATCCCCTCCCCTCCGCCCGGGCGCGACGATCGGTCGATCCGGCCGTGCCGCGAGCACGGCGGCAGCGCCGCGAACCCTGACGGGCGCGGGAGCGCCGACAGGCGACGCCCGCCCGCATGACGTCAGACCTCGACGCCGTCCTTCCACACCCGGCGCACCAGCGGCACCCCCGGCCGGTAGGCCAGGTGCACCCGCGACGGCGCGTCCAGCAGCACGAGGTCGGCGCGGCGCCCCGGAGCGATCACGCCCACGTCGTCGCGGCGCAGCGCCTGCGCTCCCCCGGCGGTCGCGGCCCACACGGCCTCGGCGACGGTCATCCCCATCTCGCGCACCGCGAGGGCGATCATCAGCGGCATCGAACTGGTGAAGCTCGACCCCGGGTTGCAGTCGCTCGCGAGGGCGACGGTGACGCCGGCGTCGAGCAGACGCCGGGCGTCGGGGTACGGCTGACGGGTCGAGAACTCCACGCCCGGCAGCAGGGTGGCGACGGTGTCCGAGGCGGCGAGCGCGGTGACGTCGTCGTCCGACAGGTACGTGCAGTGATCGACCGCCGCCGCACTCATCGCCACGGCGAGAGCGACTCCCCCGCCCGGACCGAGCTGATTCCCGTGCACGCGGATGCCGAGGCCCTCCGCCCGACCCGCCTCGAGCACTCGCCGGCTCTGCGCGGGGCTGAACGCTCCCTGCTCGCAGAACACGTCGACCCAGCGCGCGAACGGGGCGACCGCGGCGAGCATGTCGCCCGTGACGAGGTCGACGTAGTCGTCCGCGCGGCCCGCGAACTCGGGCGCCACGACGTGGGCGCCGAGGAACGTCACCTCGTCGGTCGCTTCGCGGGCGAGGCGGGCGAGGCGCGTCTCGGTGGCGACGTCGAGGCCGTAGCCCGTCTTGATCTCGAGGGTGGTCGTCCCCTGCGCCCGGCACTCGGCGACGAGCGCGGCCAGTCGGTCGCGCAGGGCGTCGTCATTGGCGGCGCGGGTCGCGGCGACGGTGGTGCGGATGCCGCCCGCCGCATAGGGCGACCCCGCCATCCGCGCCGCGAACTCCTCGGAACGGTCGCCGGCGAACACGAGGTGGGTGTGGCTGTCGACGAATCCCGGCACGACGGCCCGCCCGCCGACGTGGACGACCGTCGCGTCGGCCTCGGGTACGTCTCGCGTCGGACCGACCCACGCGATCACCCCGTCCCGGACGAGGACGGCGGCGTCGTGCCGCGTGCCGCACACGTCGTCGCGTTCGGCGACGTTCGTCGTCAGCTCGCCGATCCCGGTCAGCAGCAGCGCGGTCACGGCATCGGCACGGTCAGGCCGCGCTCGGCGGCGACCTCGCGGGCGCGGTCGTAGCCGGCATCCACGTGCCGCATGACACCCGTGCCGGGGTCGTTCACGAGCACGCGCGCGAGTTTCTCGGCGGCCAGCGCGGTGCCGTCGGCCACGCAGACCTGACCCGCGTGGATGCTGCGGCCGATCCCGACGCCCCCGCCGTGGTGCAGCGACACCCACGAGGCGCCGCTCGCGGTGTTCAGCAGGGCGTTGAGCAGCGGCCAGTCGGCGATCGCGTCGGAGCCGTCGGCCATCGCCTCGGTCTCGCGGTAGGGCGAGGCGACCGATCCGGCGTCGAGGTGGTCGCGACCGATCACGATGGGTCCCGACAGCTCGCCCGAGGCGACCATCTCGTTGAACCGCAGCCCCGCGAGGTGGCGCTCCTGATAGCCGAGCCAGCAGATGCGCGCCGGCAGTCCCTCGAATTGCACCTGCTCGCCCGCCTTCTCGAGCCAGCGGTGCAGGGCGGTGTCGTGCGGGAAGAGCTCGGCGACGGCGCGGTCGGTCTTGGCGATGTCCTCGGGGTCGCCCGAGAGCGCGACCCAGCGGAACGGTCCCTTGCCCTCGGCGAACAGCGGGCGGATGTAAGCCGGCACGAACCCGGGGAACGCGAACGCGCGATCATACCCGCCCAGCTCCGCCTCGCGGCGGATCGAGTTGCCGTAATCGAAGACGGCGGCCCCGGCATCCTGGAATCCCACCATCGCGCGCACGTGCGCCGCCATGCTCTCACGGGAGCGACGCGTGAAGTCCTCGGGGTCGCGCGCCGCCTCGGCCGCCCAGTCCGAAACCGACATGCCGACGGGCAGGTACGACAGCGGGTCGTGCGCGCTCGTCTGGTCGGTGACGATGTCGATCGGGATGCCGCGGGCGAGCAGCGCGGGGAACACCTCGGCCGCGTTGCCGGAGACGCCCACCGACAGCGCCTCACCCGCCAGGCGGGCCGCGGTCACCCGCTCGATCGCGGTGTCGAGCTCGTCGGCGACCTCGTCGAGGTAGCCGTGGGCGACGCGGCGCTCCAGGCGCGAGCGGTCGACGTCGACGATCAGCACCGCACCGCCGTTCATGGTCACCGCGAGGGGCTGCGCCCCGCCCATGCCGCCGCAACCGGCGGTGAGGGTGAGGGTGCCCGCGAGCGAGTCCCGGCCGAGCGAGCGCGCGACGGCCGCGAACGTCTCGTAGGTTCCCTGCAGGATGCCCTGCGTTCCGATGTAGATCCACGACCCGGCCGTCATCTGCCCGTACATCGTGAGCCCGAGGTCCTCCAGGCGGCGGAACTCGGGCCAGGTCGCCCAGTCGCCCACGAGGTTCGAGTTGGCGATGAGCACGCGCGGGGCCCACTCGTGCGTGCGGAACACGCCGACCGGCTTGCCGGACTGCACGAGCAACGTCTCGTCGGGCTCGAGCTCGTCGAGGGTCCGCACAATCGCGTCGTACGCGGCCCACGAGCGGGCGGCCCGACCGGTGCCGCCGTAGACGACCAGGTCGTCGGGCCGTTCGGCGACCTCGGGGTCGAGGTTGTTCATGAGCATGCGTTTGGCGGCTTCGGCGCCCCAGCTCTTCGCGGTGCGGACGTTGCCGCGCGCGGCGCGGACGGGACCGCGGGCGCCGGTCTCGTGCGTGGATACGGCGGATGCCAGAGTGTCGGTCATGCGGGATCTCCTTCGATCGGGCGCGGGCGGGGGTCAGAGGGACGG